>NZ_JAAHGN010001137.1:0-2316 GCF_010672485.1 Moorena sp. SIO2C4
TACAATAGCGGAGGAAGTAGGGAGTAGGGAGTAGGGAGTAGGGAGTAGAGAGGAGGAGTATCGGGAATAGACTAAAATTAGCCTAATAGGCCAGGCTAGATCACAAAATTAAGAATATTAAGTCAAATATCGATAAAATTAAGGGAAAAGGTTAGGGATTAGCCTAGGGCTAAGCACTCAAAACCTAAATCAAATATTGAATATATATAGTTAATTGACGCCATAGTCAAGTAAGGGTAATGGTCTTTAATTGGTTCCACCGAAAGTCTGATCCTAGCGCAGAGTCTGCTGAGAAAAAGGACTCTGATACATCTCAAGTAGAATCGGAACAAAAGGCAACAGAGCAACAACCAATAGACCAAGCTGATTCTAAATCTGTCGAAGAGTCATCCTCAGCAGCAGCTGATGATTACCTGAGTTGGGCAAAAGCTGCCTACAAAAATATTCAGAAGCAACAAGTAGATCAATCTCCAGAGGAAGACACTACTGAAAGTAAGCCAGTAGATGATACAACGGCTCAGCCAGCAGCAACGGCTAAACCGGAAAAACCTCAAGAATCTCAGGAGACTGAATCTCTAGCGGCTGAAACATCCGAAGCGTCTACTGAATCTCCAGCGGCTGAAACATTGGAAGTGTCTGAGGAAACTGACACTACAGAAGTCGCTGAGATAGGTCAGATAGCTGTTGAAGAAGAATCACAAGCACAATCACAAGCACAATCACAAGTAGAATCACAAGTAGAATCACAAGTAGAAGAGTCTACAGTTAGTGAAGCTTCGGTAGATACTGCTGAAACGGTGGAACCAGTAACCGAGCAATCCTCTGATCAGATGGTAGAGGAGGTAGTATCAACACCATCGGATTCAGAATCTAATCATGACTCATCTATAGGTATGACCTTGGTTGAGAATAAACCAATCCCTGAGTCAGATAGCTTGACAACTGATATAGCTCCATCAGCTGAGACAACAGAGGAAGAAACGCCTGCTTCTGGCCCAAGCTGGGCGCGTCGAGCAAGTGCTAACCGACTAGCACGGCTGGAACGTCTTAAGGAAACAGCTATTGAGACCCCTGAACCGGAACCCGAAGTGGCAACTGTGATCGAAGAGGATGAAGGGGAAGCAGAGATAGATCAAGATATGCTGGGTCTGGCCTTTGATGATGGGTTCTTGTGGTCAGCAGAAGTGTTGGCATCTCAAGGAAGAAGTCCTGAGGATATCTCGATCGAGGAAATTAGCTGGCTCAAGCAACTGCGTCAGGGATTGGGCAAAACTCGTCGTAGCTTGATTAACCAAATAAAGGCGATTGTGGGTCAAGGCCCGTTGAATCAAGACGCGGTAATGGAGATTGAGTCGCTGCTGCTACAAGCAGATGTAGGAATTGAGGCCACTGACTATATTATTGATACTCTACAAGCTAAGTTGCGGGAGGAGTCTCTACCAGCAGAAAAAGCGATCGCATATCTCAAACAAATCATCAGAGATTTGCTAGAGCAACCTTACAGTAACAATTACAGTCGGATCTTTGCTCCAGAAAACGATACCTTGAATATCTGGCTGATGACTGGAGTCAATGGTGCTGGTAAAACTACTACTATTGGTAAACTCGCTAACTTAGGTCAGAAGTCAGGCTACCGTTGTTTAATTGCAGCAGCAGATACCTTTCGAGCTGCTGCAGTGGAACAAGTTAAGATTTGGGGAGAGCGCAGTGGTACTGAAGTGATTGCTAATCCTGGTAAGAATACTGATCCAGCTGCTGTTGTGTTTGATGGTATTAGTGCTGCCCAATCTAGAAATACCGAATTACTGTTGGTGGATACAGCAGGACGATTGCAAAATAAGAAAAATCTAATGGAGGAATTGGCGAAAATTCGGCGAATTGTTGCTAAAAAAGCCCCGGATGCCAAAGTTGAATCGTTGCTAGTGCTGGATGCTACTTTGGGTCAAAATGGTTTACGTCAAGCACAAGTATTCTCAGAGGCGGCAAAACTGAGTGGAGTGGTATTGACAAAATTGGATGGAAGTGCTAAAGGTGGTGTCGCTTTAGCAGTAGTGCGGGAACTGGGCTTACCGATTCGGTTTATTGGTGCAGGAGAAGGGATTGAAGATTTGCGGCCTTTCTCTAGTTATGAATTTGTGGAAGCTTTGCTTAGTGGCTAAGCTGGTTTTGACAGCAAGGGAGTAGGGAGTAGGGAGTAGGGAGTAGGGAGTAGGGAGTAGGGAGTCGGGAGTCGGGAGTAGGGAGTCGGGAGTCGGGAGTAGGGAGTCGGGAGTCGGGAGTAGGGAGCAGAGGGATAGGGTTTGACGGTTTTGCTTC
>NZ_JAAHGN010001138.1:0-2315 GCF_010672485.1 Moorena sp. SIO2C4
TTGTTGGTGGAGGTGACCCAATTGCAGAACTGAGACCACACAGAGGTGTTGCTCTGCTGTAATACAGTAGTCATGTTCTTATGATTGCGGGTATGAATATGAAGTTATCGAGGTTCGTCCGGCTTGTTTGTGCCTTCATGTATTTATATTAAGCAATATCTAAAGTTTTGTAAAGGGTTTTGAGAGTAATTTCCCCTCAGGTTATTAAATAATGTAAATAAGTAAAAGTTATATTAGTTAAGTATTGACAAATAAAGCTTAATGTGATAATAAAACAAAAATAGGTAAACCAAAATAGCGTACGCATAAAAATAAAAGTAAAGGCGTTCCATGGAACGCCTCTATATATAGAGCCTGAGATATAGAGCCTGAAACTGGTTCTTTCCCTAAGTCGTAACTTAGAAAGCTACTTACGACTCAGCACTCAACACTTAGCACTTAAAAAACCTCAACCAGGAGGCCACTTCATTTGGCGTTGACCCAAGATGTGCAAATGAAGGTGATCAACCGTTTGACCACCATCAGCACCATTATTAATCACCAGTCGATAGCCATTGGTCAAACCGACTTGGTCAGCAACTTGCTTAGCAGTTAACAGCAGGTGTCCCATCAGGGCTTGATCTTCCGACTCAGCTGCTGCCAGTTGAGGAATGGGCTTCTTGGGAATTACCAGAATATGAACTGGTGCCTGAGGGTTAATATCCTTGAAAGCAAGGGCTAAATCGTCTTCATAAACAATATCCGCTGGGATTTCTCGGCGGATAATCTTGCTAAAGATGGTTTCGCTCATAGCAGCTGCCATTACTATGTTTACTAGATCAGATGCAATTGTGACACAAAATGTCAGGTAGCTATAGCATTGTTATTTGAGTTGTGAACATAGTCGCGCTTGGGAAAGGCAAGAGGCAAGAGGCAATAGGCAACAGGCAATAGGCAACAGGCAACAGGCAATAGGCAATAGGCAACAGGCAATAGGCAAAAAAGTATATCGGGATGTTTGGTAGCGATGCAGCGCGGTCTTGGGGGTTTCCCCCACTCGCTATTGCATCAAGACAATGGAAATAACTTTCATCCTTGTGGGACCATAATGCCCGCGTTATAGTTCACAAAATAGTTATAATTCCTATATCTATAACCTTGCTAAAAATAATCGTTTATATGATAAATATTCAACAATAAATTATATATATTCCTAATTTTTATCCAAAGAAACTAGTAAGATGTTGTGCATGTAAACTGTATATTAGTGAAATAACCTAAAAAATATAGATTCCAGCATCCTTTTGTGTTTTGCCTATTGCCTATTGCCTCTTGCCTCTTGCCTATTGCCTATTGCCTATTGCCTATTGCCTCTTGCCTCTTGCCTATTGCCTATTGCCTATTGCCTCTTGCCTATTGCCTCTTGCCTCTTGCCTCTTGCCTCTTGCCTTTTACCTTTTGCCTTTTACCTTTTGCCTATTGCCTATTGCCTATTGCCTATTGCCTATTGCCTTTTACCTTTTGCCTATTGCCTATTGCCTATTGCCTATTGCCTTTTGCCTTCTTAAAACACATTGAAAATGCGTTTTAGCTTAATCATTACCATCAGCCCCTACACTTAGAGCGAGGGGCTAATGCCCTCAATCTAATGTTCCATTCGTATTGGTGGAGTCATTATCGGTCCTGTTCTAGGAAAATGTCTGGGCCCGGGTTTAGGAAAAGGAGGTCTGGGCCGTGGATGTTCAAAAACAGGAGGTGTTGGTTGGGGTATTGGGCGTGGACATTTGGGAAAAGGTTCTGGGTGTTCAGGCATGGGAACTGCCGTAGGTGCTGGACACAGAATGAATGGTGTTTGGGGAGTCGGACCACATCCACCATGAACCATAGTATCTTGCTGATCTAGATCATTGAGAAAGGTTTCCTCATCGGATAACAACTCAAAACCGATGGGTAACTCAGAAATTTCCATTATTAGTTTTCCTCCATAGGAGTGTGACAGATGACTTTCTTCAAGATTTCTGTAAGTCTACCAATTCTGTTTTAGAGAAAAATCTCAGTTTCGTCTCGCCATTTTGGCGAGTTTTTAGTGGAAAACTAGAGTATCAATAGATCAATAGATAAAGAGAAATGGGATAACTCCGTAAGCATTCAGCTATCAGCTAATGCGCTACAGATGGTGCTACTTGAGGTGCTATCAGCTAATGCGCGTTTGCCCACACTAATTGAGGTGTTTATGGGGAAAGTGCCAGCATCGAAGCCTGTGCCACGCTACTAATCGGTGCTTTTGAATAAAATTGTTTTGATTTTCTGGGCTTCCTACAATGTAGTCTAGTTGC
>NZ_JAAHGN010001139.1:0-2309 GCF_010672485.1 Moorena sp. SIO2C4
TCTCCCATGAGCGACTGCATCGCTATTGCCTATTGCTAGCATGCCTATTGCCTTAAAAGGATAAGCAATATTGCTCAAAGGTTGCTGAGAATTGCTCTATCTTGTAAGCAGTCAGCTATCAGCCATTCCCGTAGCGTAACCAAAAGGCCAAGGCGAATGGTCAACTACTGATCGCTGACTGCTGACTGCTGAGTATCTGTCTAACCACCAGCAACAGCTGTGACAATACTCACTTCATCCCCATCGTTGAGTTTTGTTTCTGTATTTTCCAACAACCGGATATCTTCCCCGTTCACGTAGAGATTCAAGAATCGACGGGGTTTACCCTGCTCATCGCACAGCCGTTGTTTAATTCCAGGACAATTACTTTCCAGAGATTCGATCAGTTCAGAAACATTCGTTCCCTGACATTCTACTGTTGCTTGCTCTTGGGTATATTTTTGCAGAGGAGTAGGAATTAAAACTTTTACAGCCATAATCAATATCTTGCTTTGAATTCTCAATTTTCAAGGTTTAATGGTAAACCATCAGCTATCAGCGTGTCGCGTATCAGTTATCAGCATTCAGCTATCAGTTATCAGCATTCAGCTATCAGCATTCAGCGTGTCGCGTATCAGTTATCAGCTTATGGGTTATCACAGGCTAGAAGCCTGTGCCACCACGCTACTAGATCGGTGCTTTTGAGTAAAATAGGCTGACCACTGACCGCTGACTGCTGACTGCTGACTGCTGACTGCTGACTGCTTAAACTAAAACTTGTTGCCATTCCAGACGGTCTAGGGTGTTAGCCCGCTCTAATGCTTGCTCAAAATTGTCTAGTTTTGGTTCAATTACCAAAGGTTCACCCACATAGCCTTGAACTGCTTCTTGGGTCTTCAAGCCATTACCAGTGATGTAGGCTACTGTAGTTTCATCGGGGTCAATTTTACCAGCTTCTACCAGCTTCTTGAGTACAGCAATTGTAGTACCTCCTGCGGTTTCGGTGAAAATTCCTTCAGTTTCTGCCAGCAACTTCATCCCTTCGATAACTTCTGCATCAGTGACGGATTCAATGTTTCCGTTAGTTTTATGAGCTATTTCTAGAGCATAGATGCCGTCGGCTGGGTTTCCAATCGCAATGGATTTAGCAATGGTGTTGGGCTTGACTGGAGTAATAAAGTCCCGTCCTTCTTTGAAAGCTTGAGCGATTGGGGAGCAACCTTCTGCTTGAGCACCACTGAAGCGCACTGATTTATCATCCACTAGACCGACTTTGACGAATTCTTGGAAGCCTTTGTAGATTTTGGTGTATAGGGAACCTGATGCCAAGGGAGCAACAACATGGTCCGGTAGTTGCCAACCTAGTTGTTCAGCCACTTCAAAGCCCAGAGTTTTAGAACCTTCTGAATAGTAGGGACGTAGGTTAATGTTCACAAATCCCCAACCGTGGCTGTTAGCTACTTCACAACAGAGGCGGTTGACTTGGTCGTAGTTGCCTTTGACTGCCATTAATGTGGGGTTGTAAATCAGAGTGCCCATCACTTTACCCGCTTCCAGGTCAGCAGGGATAAACACGCAGCAGTCGAGTCCCGCATGGGCTGCGATCGCAGCAGTAGAATTCGCTAAGTTTCCAGTACTAGCACAGGATACCGTTGAGAAGCCTAACTCCCGTGCTCTACTTAGAGCTACTGATACCACCCGGTCTTTGAAGCTCAGGGTGGGCATGTTGACCGCATCATTTTTAATGTAGAGATTTTTTAACCCTAAGCGTCTAGCCAAGCGAGTCGATTTCACTAATGGAGTCATTCCCGTACCAACATCAATATAGTTATCAGTGGCAAGGGGTAAGAAAGAACGATAGCGCCAGATGGATTTCGGACCTGCCTCAATGCTCTGCCGGGTTACATGGCGTCTAAGGATATCGTAGTCATATTTTACTTCCAACGGACCAAAGCATTCCTCACAAACGTGCATTGCCTTGGGCTCATACTCCGCACCACACTCTTTACACTTCAACTTGGTAAATGCGGTAGATGTCTGGGTTTTGGGAGTAATTGTGGCTTGGCTCATGGGTATATCTCTAATTACGCTCTCTAATTACGTTCAGTCAAGACTTGATTAAAAGTAACATACCTCAAAATGTCCGTCAAACATACCCGACTTTTTTAGTCGGGATTAATTGCAGGGGTTAAAGATTAACCATTAACCAGTCAAAATTACTGTCAATTGAGATACAAACGTTTGGTTCGATTAGTGATACACGGCTGTGTGTAGGCAAGAGGCAAGAGGCAATAGGCAAGAGGAACCCACCCCTAACCCCTCCCAGGAGA
>NZ_JAAHGN010000114.1:0-11385 GCF_010672485.1 Moorena sp. SIO2C4
TGCCCTCAGCCCTCAGCCCTCAGCCCTCAGCCCTCAGCCTTTAGCTGATAACTGATAGCTGATACGCGACACGCTGATAGCTGATAGCTTACCTCCGGACTCCCGACTCCCGATTCCCGATTCCCGACTCCCGACTCCCTTCTAGGTTATTAATCTAACTGCAAAACTACTTATTTTCCAAGGCTCTATCTGAACTACTTTTCCATCCGGTGATGGTTCTGATAAACTCACAGGTCTTTCCAATAAATCAACTGGGTGAACTACTTTTAATCCCAAATCACTCACTAAGGATAAATTCGCTGATTCCCCATGAGATTCATAACACCTGAGAATCCATTGATCAGGGATATCTTCGGATTGTTTAAGTGCCATTAAAATTAGAGTCTTGGCTGACAAATTTAATAGTTGTCCGGTTGATGGTAAAGAAGGTTGACTATTATTACTGACATTATTACTGACAACAGAACTATTGGGGGGAGACCAAAGTAAACTTAGAAATGGTAAGTTAAGCTGGTATGCTAGGTGAATTGTATCTGCAAAACGCCAATTGCCTTGATGAGGATAAAGAGCATAGGTGAATTGGTGGATGCCTTGATCAGCTTCAGGATCGGGCCACGTCGGAGAGCGAAGCAATGTTAGACGTAATTGGGACGCCTGGGCATCATAACCGTATTTGCAATCATTGAGCAAACTGACACCATAGGTTTGATCACTCAAGTCTGCCCAACGCAGAGCAGGTACTTCCCATTTAGCTTGCTCAGCATGGGTTTGGGGTCGAGTAGAACGTTTAATTACCCCACAAGGCATCTCATAGGACACATAATCGGCATCAATGGCTAATGGAAAAGCAGCTTTGACTAATACATGGCGTTCCTGCCAGTCTACGGTAGTGGCAATTTTGAGGACTGGGGATTCTGCTGAGAGGATATAGTCCTGACAAAATTGCGATCGCATCAGCCGACGCACCACTCGCAAACGCTGACTCAATACTCCTGTTTCAACCCACTCGATCCCGATCAGCTCAGTGCTCGGCAAAGGATGGTCAGCATAATTTGGGTCTATATTCCATGCATCCCAATATTGACCACTATCCTCGAAAGCTTGTAGCTGATTTCCAGGACCACTAAGCACTTCCCGCTGATTAACCTGATCGAAGACACTACTCAAATCTCCAGTTTCTGGGTCTACCACTACTCGTAGGTATTGATTCTCTAAGACTAAATCTTCAATCGGGAATCGGGAATCGGGAATCGGGAATCGGGAATCGGGAATCGGGAATCGGGAATTGGGAATCGGGAATCGGTACCCACCCCTAGGGCATGTCTTCAAACTCGGAGATCCCCCTAAATCCCCCTTAAAAAAGGGGGACTTTGAGTTTGGCTCCCCCCTTATTAAGGGGGGCTGGGGGGCTAAATCCCCCGAGCGAGGGATTGCTCGCTCGGGGGACTTTGAGTTTGGCTCCCCCCTTATTAAGGGGGGCTGGGGGGGATCTAAATCTTGCGGAAAACTTTGAAAACACGCCCTAACCCCTCCCAGGAGGGAATCGGGAATCGGGAATCGGGAATCGGGAGATAGCTCTATGGTCAACTCCACATCATTGCTGCACAACCAAAAAACACGATATCCTACCGAAGGAATATTACTGGCTAGAAACAGCAATTCTATTTGAGAATAGGAGAGATTTTCATTGTTATTGTCATGGTTTGGGATATCTTGGGCTTGATCGTGGCTAACTTGAGAGACTATCTTTTCCCCAAAACAGTCATACACTTCCCATTCGATTGACTCGACCGGTATAGAAACAGGTAACGAAACAGCTAAAGAAATCGCAATTACTTCTGAACGCTGCCAATTGAGAGGATTAAAGACAATAATCGCTTGAGCATTGGGTTTTGGTGGTGGTGGCAGGGTGATCTTGGATGCGATCGCATTTAAGGATTCCTCCAATATATCTCCCGTCACCTCCTCTACTTCCTGCCAAGCCTGATTAGCGTCTACAAAGACTTCCGGAATCGATGTTCCTGGTAATATATCGTGGAACTGATTAAATAACACCTTTTTCCAGGCTTCCTCTAGTTCAGTCTTAGGATACGCTTGTCCTGTCGCAATGGTTTTTAGGGCTGCAAACAGTTCTGCTTGGTACAACAATCCCTCACAACGACGTAGATAGCGCTTTTGGTCAGCGTGAGTGGTATAGCAACCCCGATGGAATTCTAGATATAGTTCATCATTCCAGACCGGAATCTCTTTAGTGGTTTGGCTTTGGCCTTTCCCCCCTCCCCTCTGCTCTGTTCTGCTTTCTTCTCTCCCCACACTTCCGACACTTCCGACACTAAGGTTCTCAACACAACTTGCAACCTTCAACCTGCTAACCTTGGCCAAAAGGCCACGCTTCGCGAACAACAAATACTCACTGGCCGTGGTAAATTCCAGCTTTGGGAAGAATGGGGATTGTTGCCAACGTCTTGCTACTTGTAACATATCCCTGGTGGGACCACCGCCATGATCTCCCACACCAGGTAACCAAAATGCCTCCTTGAGTGAAGTTTGAATTTCCCAATCAATGGCATAGCTTGCCATAGTAATGGGATTTGTATCCATAACACCAGCAACGTTAGGGGGAGACATTAGGCTGAAGATTTGACTGCCATCGGGAGACTGCCACCAGAAAGCACCATAGGGAAATTTGGTGCTATCGTTCCAGTGCAGCTTCTGGGTCACGAAGTAGTCAATTCCACCCTGTTTGAGCAATTGAGGTAGTTGCCAACAGAAGCCAAAACTATCGGTTACCCATGCCACTGTGGTTAACTGACCGAAGGTTTTCTGGACGTAACGTTGACCATAGAGGATTTGTCGGACAATTGATTCACCATCAATTAAATTTAATTCCGGTTCTACCCACATCCCCCCCACAATTTCCCAGCGACCAGCAGCCACTTGTTGTTTAATCGCTTTAAATAAGTCAGGGCGATGCTGCTCTATCCAGGCATAAAGGGCAGGTGTGGTATGGCAAAAGGTGAAATCTGGAAATTCTTGCTGTAGCTTTAATACTGATTCAAAGGTACGCACAGCTACGTCCCAGGTCTCGCTCACTGGCCATAACCAAGCTAGATCAAGGTGAGCATGACCTAGCATTTGGATAGAGTTTTGACTATTTTGAATTCTGAAGTTTGAATTCTCAATTGTACTGAGTTGTTGGCGCAATCGGGTAAGCGATCGCATAAATTCTGTCGGCTGTGAAACCATATCCCAATTAATCTCAGCCACAGCCTTAGCTAGAGTCGCTAATTTTTCGGGTTCAAAGTTAGCGCTATACTTTTGTAAGACAGCCAATTCATCAGCTACAAAGCCTGGATCGATATCATGATTGGTGGCTTCGTAGAGGATTTGCGATCGCATTAATCCCCCGATATCATGACCAGGACTAACCAACCTTAGGGCTACGGCAAACTCTTCCCCTGGCACGACTGTTGAAGTTAGCAGCATCCGTGTGGAGGAATCAAACAAATCCCCTTCTTGTACCAGCTGACCGTTGACAAAAATCTCAGCCGATTCTGCCCACCACGTCAATACCAAACGTAATCCTAAGCCAGCTAAAGGATAGCCCTGCAAATCCTGGGGCACTAGGAATCGTTGACTCAACCAGATCACTTGTCTGCCAGCAGACCAAGTAATGTAATCCTTGTCATTACGTTGGGCTATTGACCAATTCTCCCAGCACTCTGGTTGAGTGGCCACAGGGTAAGGAATATCTTCATTACAGTATCGCCAACCCTGCTGAACATTTGTTTGAGTTAAAGCACGGAGTTTTGCGATCGCATGATTAATTCCATCAATAATCCTAATCTGATCCATTGGGTTTAAGTAATTGGAATAAGATTAGTCAAATTTTCCCTAAAATCAATGGCACCGACTATGATTAATTTGTTATTGGTGGTTTATTGAAAGTTATAGCGCTACGCGCAAGGCAAGAGGCATGCATGCTAGAGGCAAAGGTGCCCTTGACCCATGAAGAATTAAATTCGCCACGGGTCGCACCTAAAAGTTGACTACAACAGCTTTTGAGCTTGTATCAATGTCAAACAGCTTAATGGGTAGTGCTATGAGCGCTAGCCGTCAACTGTCAACCAATAACCAGTTCCTGGTATAGATGCAGCTTAAATGTCGATCAGGCTGATAAGCGCGTTTGTATTTGAGATGTAAACCTAAAAGCTCTTTTTTTATTGGACAATAAAATTGAGGAGCTCTTGCCCCTGTTGCCTGTTGCCTGTTGCCTGTTGCCTTTTGCCTTTTCCTGCAATAAGTGTGTTCACAATCGAGATACAAATCGCTATAGCTAATCCCTCACCCAAGCAATAACCATCATGTCTTCCCCTGCCAAAGGTCCCTATCGCAGTAGATTGTTTAACTTTATCAATCGACAATCTCAACGGTTTGTTGACCAAATTGAACGTACAACACGGCATTTAAAGGTTGCAGCGGTATGGGGAGGACAAATTTTACTTTATCCGGTTTACCTGCTAGTGCAAGCTAGTTTATCGGCTGGGCGTCAAATCTCCTCTTCAGTAAAAGCTGGATTGCCCCAATTAAGGACATTTAGCCACGCCCAGACCCAGGAAACACCGCCAGAAGCAGATACAGCAATTCAGCGAGTCTTACAAGAGTTGAACCTTGGCAGCTTTAACCTTCAACTTGGTCTAGACAACCTAAGACCGTCTAATGGGCAAGCTGTTACCCTAAATAACGGGCAACCTATCCTAATCGAACGGCAAAGGGGAACATCCCTAAATAACGGGCAACCTGTCAGCCTAAATAATGGGCAAGCTGTAACCGCAGGAGAATGGGCAACTCCAAATCAAACCCCAGCTCAAGCCCCGACTAATGAGCATATGCTGATTCAGGGAGTAGCTTGTTTATTGGACAACCGGGGTCTAGTGCTGGTGACAGTGCAAAACCAAATTCTGGATATATTGACACCCCAGCAGCAGCAAAAACTAGCATCCAGAATTAGCTGGGAGGTGGCTGACTTAATGCGTAAATGGCGTTTAGCCCACTCGTTAGATGGCAAAAAAGCATCCCCTTCCCTTGCTACCTTAGATCACCCCCCTATTTTGCCACCCATCAGGCTATTCTGGCGATTAATGGCCTGGGTGCAAACTAGTCCTGTAGCGATCGCAATTAATCTTTTCGGGGAATCGAGGATCATTCGAGCTGTTTCCAAGGGTAAATCAGCCACCTCTAATCACCGACAACCTAAACCCAAACCATTCCAGCTATCACCTTCTAGCCCAATTCAAGACCTATTAACTTTCCTGGATAACAAATTGCTAGAACTGGAATCACACCAATTATTACCAGGGTCTGAAGTGGTGGTTAAGCTGAGGCAAGCCCTACAAAAACCATTTATTAAGGGTGATAGCTCAGAGGAGGTAACGGTTGGGTCTGACACTAACCGACTTAAAATTTTAAGCTTAATCTATGCTGCGATTGACTATTTCTTTGGTAGAAAAGCATCTAATTTTAGTTTGAGTAGTTCCTCAGACCAATCTGAAATTGCTTCTGGTTCTGGAGAGGTTTTACCAGGAGGAAACAGGGATAATTTATACCCAGAAGCCCATCAGCTATCAGGAGATAATTCCCCTCCACTTTCCCCCTCATTAAGATCATCCACCTCAACACCATCTGGGTCTAAATCAGATGAATTGGAGCCTTGGTTAACCGATAATGATTTATGGGGCAATCCAGATGGATCTGACCACTCCCAAAATTTCTCTGCCTCAACCTCCAACTCCGGAAATCAGGCAGAATTACCGGTTGCTAATCTTAAATATAATAGACATCAGTTACCCGAAGGATTCAACAGCAAGATTCCTGTGAAGTCAGAAAAGTCTATTTGGACCCTCTTTAAGCGATACCTGCACTTACTAAAGGCTCCAGGTAAGCTGATTATATCGAGAAATAAATCCTCAAAAGTTAAAGCAAGACCATCGATCAGCCAGAAGAGAAATTCTAAAACTGATAAATCACCAGACCTGTCCCAAATTCAGGATAATTTAGGAAAAACTACTCCCAAAGAATCTCAAGATCAACCGCTAGCAGTTGTTAACTCTGGTAGCACCAAGGTTAACGGATCTAAGGGAGAAGAAAATAGTGCGATCGCTAACTCTAAAAACTCTAGTGATCTAGAGCCAGATCAAGACTGGATTGAAACTCAAGCAACTCCAGAAGGATATATTAAGCATCCTTTAGAACGAGTGTTGGAGTGGTTAGACATCACCATACTTTGGATAGAAGAGCTAGTGGTTAAAATTTGGCGATTGCTGCAACGGTTGTGGCCATTTTGAATAGAAGGGAGTAGGGAATAGGGAATCGGGAGTCGGGAGTCGGGAGTCGGGAGTCGGGAGTCGGGAGTAGGACACTGTTATTTGAAAATTGTCACATCAAGAGCTAACTCAGGCTCAGGAGCTAAGGATCCATCGGGATATAGAAACAGAATCAATCGCCCGAGTCGAACTGGGCGCTGGCAACTTTTTCCCATCACTGTTTTGATTTGGATAGGCATGACGCCATTAGGGGGATACGCCCACCACTCCCCATTGCGACAAAAGGGATTGCTATAGCCTTGCTCTTTACACCAAGCATGGCAGACCCCACGAATCGCACCGCCGAGATCGTTATAGTGTGGGATTGTCATATGTAAACTTTTAACCTTGTGATTGAGGCCATAACTTAGGTAAAAACATTCCTGTGTTTTCTTTATACACTTTATAGTCAGCCGCAAAACTACTAGCTAAAAATTTAGCTTCTTCTTGGCGAGCAACTTGATAGTAGGGTACAAAGATTACTACTACTATGATTATTAGCCAGAGTTGATTAGTAACAAAAACACCACCTAGCACACAGAGTAAGTAGGATGTGTAAAAGGGATTACGAATGAATTTATAGGGGCCAGTGGTAAAGATGTGGTTTGGTAAATCATCGGAATAGCAAAGAGACAAAGGCTTTTCCTTAGTTGTTTTAACTGTCCACGAAAACAAAACTAGTGAGCTGATATAGATGCTCAGTCCCATTAAACTTAGGATTAGATTGGTTTCTTCAGTAAGAACGATGGTACTGACCTGTAGAACTATTAATAGCGTCCATAAGACAGACAGAATCCGCACACCATTTGGGATTCCGTTAGGCCGAGTAAATAAAGCCAAGCCTGCCCAAGAAAAACTAATCAAACAAGTTGTGAATAAGATTAGGGCGCAAGATTTTAATACTAGCATGATGTTTGATAGCAATTCTACGACTTGTGAGGTACAAATATCTAGGTTTTAGGGAGCAGGGAGCAGGGAGCAGGGAAGAGGGAATAGAGAATAGGGAATAGGGATAAAAGTCAGTGTACTTGATAGTTATGCAAACCGCCGTATGTTTAGCTATCAGCTTAAGCGCTACGCACACGCTACGCTAACAGCTATCAGTATTCAGTGTGGAACGGGCAAGATGCCCATTCCACCAAGATGCATGTAATTTTCTAGGATTCTTCATCCATCGGATTATTATTACCGACATCAAAAATAATTATAAATTCCGCATCAGGCATTAATCTTTTCAAAGCCCACAAATGTCCCTCTGCATCCGACCGATTGCGGAAGCGAGCAACAACTACCCGCTGCATCTTGGGTAACAGTCGCATGACCACCCATGGATGAAGCCGTTCTGAATACGTCATCATAAAAGTATCTCCTTGTGATTGGAGAGCCAGAGCTAGCCCGTCGATTTTGGACTTTCACCGGGCTAGCTCTTGACTCTGGGCGTCTCAGCGCCCACTGTTATAGTGTAGCACAAATAATCTTATATTATAACATATTTTGAAAAATTTTGTAACAAAGGGAGCTATCAGCTATCAGCTTATGCGCTACGCGCACGCGATCGCGTTCAGCTATCAGCTATCAGCTATCAGTTATCAGCTATCAGCTATCAGCTATCAGCTTATGCGCTACGCGCACGCGATCGCGTTCAGCTATCAGTTATCAGCTTATGCGCTACGTGCACGCGATCGCGTTCAGTTATCAGCTTATGTGCTACGCACACGCGATCGCGTTCAGCTTGTGAATAACATTGGTGTCGAAGCCTATGCCAAAAAGTTGGCCGCTGACCGCTGACTGCTGACCGCTGACCGCTGACTGCTGACCGCTGACTGCTGACCGCTGACCGCTGACCGCTGACTTCTGACTTCTGACTTCTGACTTCTAACTTCTGACTTTCCCTCACTCCTCAAGTAAATCCTTCAACACCTCTTCCGTAAAAGGATTCTTACCAGCCCGGAGGTCATCTATCCATTTTTGCGGTTGTGCTTTCCACTCATCATTGTCGGTCGAGTCTACATATACCTGAAAATCTGATATTGCTCCTGCTTTATCCCCAGTCAGAGCTTTAGCCAGACCACGACTCCTCTTAAAGAATCCATTTTCAGGTTCTTTTGCTACTGCTTTTTCACAGGCATCCATCACCTCAACAGCATATCCATGGAGGCTACCATCCCAACAGAGGTTGTTCCAATAATTAGCATCAATTTTTAGATTTAGATCTAGTTGTTGTGCTTCTTTATAGAGAGATAAGGCTTTGATTAATTTACCTTCTTTAGCTAACTTCTCACCTTGTTTGACAAGACCGGGAGCTACTGCTGCTTTGTTAACTGAATCTTGACATGAGCTTAAGCTTTCTAAAGCTTGAAAATTCTCCACAAAGTAATTTTCAAGCAACTTACAGCCCCTAGCTAGCATCTCATCTAAATCTTCAACGGCCCAGAGTCTGGCCGTATGGTCCGATGATGCCGTAGCGAGGGTTTTACCATCGGGGCTAAAGCTTACACTATTTACCGAGTCTTGATGTCCTTTCAACAGAGCTAATTGATTTCCTTCTAAATCCCAAACTCTGACCGTTTTGTCGTCTGATGCCGTAGCGAGGGTTTTACCATTGGGGCTAAAGCTTACACTATTTACCGAGTCTTGATGTCCTTTCAACAGAGCTAATTGATTTCCTTCTAAATCCCAGACTCTGACCGTTTTGTCCCATGATGCCGTAGCCAGCCTCTGACCATCGGGGCTAAAGCTTACACTATTTACCGAGTCTTGATGTCCTTTCAACAGAGCTAATTGATTTCCTTCTAAATCCCAGACTCTGACCGTTTTGTCCCATGATGCCGTAGCCAGCCTCTGACCATCGGGGCTAAACCTTACACTTTCTACCCAGTCTTGATGTCCTTGAAATATAGCTAATTGATTGCCCTGTAAATCCCAGACTCTGACAGTATTGTCGGATAATGCAGTAGCAAGCATCTTACCATCTCGGCTAAAACTTATACTAAATACCAACTCTTGATGTCCTGTCAACAGAGCTAATGGATTGCCCTGTAAATCCCAGAGTCTGACGGTATGGTCCGATGATGCACTAGCAAGCATCTTACCATCTCGGCTAAAGTTTAGACTATTTACCTCGGATTGATGTCCTGTCAACAGAGCTAATGGATTGCCCTGTAAATCCCAGAGTCTGACGGTATGGTCCGATGATGCACTAGCAAGCATCTTACCATCGGGGCTAAAGCTTACACTTGATAGCGAGGATTGATGTCCTTGAAATATAGCTAATTGATTGCCCTGTAAATCCCAGAGTCTGACCGTTTTGTCGTCTGATGCTGTAGCCAAGGTTTTACCATCAAGGCTAAAGGTTACACTATTTACCGAGTCTTGATGTCCTTGAAATATAGCTAATTGATTGCCCTGTAAATCCCAGAGTCTAACAGTTTTGTCCTTTGATGCAGAAGCGAGCATCTTACCATCTCGGCTAAAACTTACACTTGATACAGAGGATTGATGTCCTCTCAACAGAGCTAATTGCTTTCCCTGTAAATCCCAGAGTCTGACCGTTTTGTCGTATGATGCCGTAGCCAGGGTTTTACCATCAAGGTTAAAACTTACACTATTTACCCGGAATTGATGTCCTCTCAACAGAGCTAATTGCTTTCCCTGTAAATCCCAGAGTCTGACCGTTTTGTCGTCTGATGCTGTAGCCAAGGTTTTACCATCAAGGCTAAAACTTACACTTCTTACCAAATCTTGATGTCCTTTCAACAGTGCTAATTGATTTCCCTGTAAATCCCAGATTCTGACCGTTTTGTCCGATAATGCCGTAGCCAGCCTTTTACCATCTCGGCTAAAACTTACACTTAATAGCGAGGATGGATGTCCTCTCAACAGTGCTAATTGATTTCCTTCTAAATCCCAAAGTATCACAGTAAGGTCGGATGCAGTAGCAAGCCTCTTACCATCTCGGCTAAAACTTACACTTCTTACCGAGGATTGATGTCCTTTCAACAGAGCTAATTGCTTTCCCTGTAAATCCCAGAGTCTGACCGTTTTGTCAAATGATGCAGTAGCAATAATCTTACCATCGGGGCTAAAACTTACACTTGATACCAAGGATTCATGTCCTCGAAATCTTCTCTTTTCTTTGAATTTACTAAGACTCTGCTGTAGAGCATACAGAGGAATGATGGCAGGATATTTATCTAGGGAACGACCATCTTTAACTATGTTAAACAGCTGTTGCCCAGTCTCCATGGCTGAGTATAAAAGCTCTCGCTCGCCATAGTAAACATTATCCCCTCCTAAGCGTCGTAAAATACTAACCCCTTGTTGTTCTAGTCGCGCACCTGTTTTAGCTTCCTGTGATTGTTTAAAATTATCTCTAGCTTTGATCCCAGTTACCACAGCCACAATTATTGCTATAACTGAGAACAAACCCAGTGCTAAACCCCCTCTCTGTATGGTTCGCTTCGCTTTCTTTTGAGCCTCAGTTAACGTCTCATTAGCCTGCTCTAATATCCGACTTTCTTCTGCCAATACCCTGCGGTCTAATTCCTGACCAGCCGCTAAGAACTGATAATCCAAATCGCTCAAACTTTTACCCTTCGCCCAAGCTTGAGCATTCTCTAACGCTACCCCCCGCAACAAACGAGCTTCATCCTGACACCCAGACTCAACCCAAGCGGTAAATGCTTCAGAATAGGGACGCAGTCTCGCTAATTCCTGCTTAACCCAATCCCTATCAAAAACACTGCCATATATCCGGTTGCTAACTTGTAAATACCCATCCAGCTCCACTACCAACCCCGATAGCCTTAATTCCGTCTGTTCTTCACTGCCATCAGCGGCAAGACTACCCTGATCTAATACGTGCTGATACAATCCCAACAGCCTACTGGCTCGTTGCTCATTTCTGAGAATGCGATCGCGTATAGTCTTCAAGTGCTCTGGCTTATCCTGAGATACCCAATTTTCAATAATCTGGCTACGGGCGACCTGTTCAACTGAAGTTGTGTGAACTCCAGTTCCCCCA
>NZ_JAAHGN010001140.1:0-2300 GCF_010672485.1 Moorena sp. SIO2C4
TTTGGTGGGCAGTGCTTACTTTGGCTATGGCCAGCTTGGTGAATCTTTCTGGTGCACTGCCCACCCTACATCAACCTAAATGGGACAGTGATTAATCCTAGGGTGGGCAGTGCCTAGGAACGGGCAAAGCCCAGCTTGGTGAATCTGTCTGGTGCACTGCCCACCCTACATGAACCTAAATGGGACAGGGGATGTGGGTGAATGGGTACGCTAAATCCCCAATTGTCTGATTCACTTGTCTGATTCAGACGCTACCCCAAGTTATGACTTTTGTCAATAACTTGGGGTAATTTTTGTTTCTAAAATAGAATTTATCAATTCGGTGAGATACTTGCGTATAGGCGGTTTCGACGTCTAATTAGTACATATGTACATAGTAAGTTAACTTCTAGAGAAAAAAAAATAGTAGGCTTCTTGCATAATTACCCAAACATAGGTGGATAGCTCTTATAGATACCTATTACAACCTAGACAAAATTCAGGAGCAACTTTCATGAATACATTAATCGGCGGTCCAGGTAATGACTTTCTAGCAGGAGACAACAATGACGATAACCTGATCGGGGGTGCTGGCAATGATACCTTACTAGGTTTGGGTGGCAATGACCTTCTTGATGGGGGTGATGGCAATGACATCCTGGCAGGGGCTGCTGGGGAAGATTTACTTGATGGCAGAGCTGGTAATGATTTATTAAGCGGTGGTGATGGTATTGATCTTCTAGATGGTGGTGAAGGCAATGATACCCTGATTGGCGATCGCGGTGATGACAATATCAATGGCGGAGATGGTGATGACCGAATGATTTGGAATGACGGTGATGGCAGCGATATCATGGAAGGGGGTGCTGGCTTTGATGTAGTAGAAGTGAATGGCGCAGATGGTGCCGGAGATAACTTTGCCCTCAACCCCAATGGCCCCAGGGTACGCTTTGAGCGGTTGAATCTCGGTCTGTTCAACCTGAATGTCAATGATGTAGAACAGTTTGAGATCAATGGTCTTGGGGGTGATGACACCTTAACTGTTAATGACTTGTCCGGTACTGATGTACAGCTGGTAGTCTTTAACGGCGGTGATGGTAATGACCTTCTCGATGGAACCAATGCTGTGTTACCTTTGCTTGGTATTGGAGGTAATGGCAATGACACCCTGATTGGCGGAGCCGGTGATGACAACCTCAGGGGTGATGCTGGCAATGATAGCCTGGTTGGCGGAGCTGGTGATGATAACCTAATTGGAGATGCTGGCGATGACACTCTGATTGGAGGTGATGGCGATGACAATCTGGTTGGTGGAGATGGTAATGATGTCCTAATCAGTGGCAACGGTATTACTACCTTTACTTTTGACAGTGGAGTAGCTTTCAATTCAAGCGATTTGGGTCTCGATAGCATTACTAACTTTATCGGAGGTCAAGACAAAATTAGTCTGGAACAGGACACCTTCACTGCGCTCACTGGTACCTCCAGTGG
The DNA here is from genome assembly GCF_010672485.1 of Moorena sp. SIO2C4. NCBI lineage: Bacteria > Bacillati > Cyanobacteriota > Cyanophyceae > Coleofasciculales > Coleofasciculaceae > Moorena > Moorena sp. SIO2C4. The sequence goes on from NZ_JAAHGN010001140.1 coordinate 1,471, forward strand.
GGGCTTAGATAGCAGTGAATGGGCGGTTGTATCTGATAATAGCCAGGTAGAAAGTAGTGGTGCTTTGATTGTCTACAACAGCGAAACCGGCGGTCTATTCTACAACCAGAATGGCAGTGCAGGTGGTCTGGGAAGCGGAGCTCAGTTTGCTACAATCGACACCAGCACCTCGGTAGATTTCACAGACTTTGAGGTATTTTAAGTTAATTAAAAGTTAACTTATCTAGCATTTATCAATTCGGTGAGGTACATTTTGGATTTTAGGGACTGAGGCCGTGGGCCACGCGGGGCGCTTTCGGAGCAGGGACTTCGGAGCAGGGAGTAGGGAGTAGGGAACAAATCCTGTGTACCTCACTGGTGATGAGAATTGCTATAGTCGTTTTTTGTTGAAGGTTGACAGTCAACCTTCAACCTTCAACCTTCAACCTTCAACCTTCAACCTACCCTAGACCGAACCCCTACAGCAAACAACCTTCATGCTGATTAATCACCGTCCTAATTACAGGAATTATAGTAAAAAATGTTCGATTACTGTGGGAAATTTTTTCCATTAGTGAGCGCCTTTCCAAAGACTGTAAAACTGAAATAAGTTGTGAATTATAGTCTAAAGTAATACTATGGCGCAATCGTTTAATGTAAATGGGGGTAGGATTCCTAGCTAGATAGGCGATCACCTTCTTCTCTGACTCATCTAACCGATTCAATTGCTCGATTAACATTGCTCTCATTGGCTCAGGAACAATCATTTCCTCCCAACTTAAAAATTCCGATACACTACCAAAAAAAAGTCTTTAATCGTTGTCACAGCCAGCTTTAACCCTAAGGGATTA
>NZ_JAAHGN010001141.1:0-2299 GCF_010672485.1 Moorena sp. SIO2C4
TTGCCCAACAGTTAAGGCAAAGCGCCCTTACTGGAGTTGGCAACTACCAAGAATTTCTCAAGCGCTGGAAATACGATTCTGATCAAAAACAGGTCATTCATGAAGCTTTATCTGATCCTGCTAGTTGCTGTTTAGCTAGGGCGAGCTTAGCTTGAGCAAAGGCAGGCTTTTGAATAACTTCAGCAAACAAATCAAAGACCAAGTCCAAATCTTCGCTCAAAGCACTAAAACTCGCCCTGCCAGAACTAGTGTCAATACTAGTTTCCACCGAAGCTGCCTTTTCTTCTAAGAGCACATTTAACTCATTGCCTGAGTGTTCAGTGGTACCCCCAGTACGCATCACAACTCCCGCCATAGTGGCTAAGCCAATTTTTTCAGCAGGCTCAAGGCGATCGCCCGTGCGAATTATTGCGGTACCACTTACCAAAGGCAGTTGATGGTCTTCGATCAGATAGACCACCATCCCATTATCTAACTGATAGCGAGTGTAGTCCGGTAGCTGAATTGGTGGTAAAGGGTCAAAGTCTAATTCATCGTAATGGCGTGGGGTATCAGCTATTGCTGGTAGACGAGACACAAGCACTACCACTAGGATTGTCACTACCAGTAGCCCGATCCATCTCAGGTATTTGGGATTTTGGCTTTTCGATTTTAGATTGGTCATTGCTAATTGGATCAATAGTTGAAGGTTAGAAGGTTGAAGGTTGAAAGTTACCAGGTTGAAACCGATCGCGTGGCCTTTTGGCCAAGGTTAACCAGTTGAAGGTTGAAGGTTAACCAGTTGAAGGTTGAAGGTTAATCAGTTGAAGGTTGAAGGTTAACCAGTTGTTCGCCTTTGGCGAACAACATTTTTGAATTAAGAATGTAGAATGTCTAATGCGCGAATTTGGAATTCTACATTCTGCATTCTACATTCTGCATTCTGACCGACAACCTTGAACCGTTCAGCTACTGACTTGGTAAAATGCGTCCAATCGTACGGTTTTCTGGTCTAAAGGTTGCCTGAGCCACCCGCTGAATGTCTGCTGCACTCACTGCCTCTATATCTTCTATTTCCTTAAACAAGTTACGCCAATCACCCGTTTTGACCTCATAGGTTGCCAAATTTCTGGCCATACCCATATTGGAATCAAGCGATCGCAATAGGCTAGCCCTTGCCTGAGTTTTTACCCGTTCCAATTCTTGGGGTGAAACTAGTTCAGTTTTGAGCTTTTCAATGTCTTCTGACAATGCACTTGCCACCTCTTCCACCGTGTGTCCTGGTGCAGTTAGGGCATAGAACAACATTAAATTAGGATATTTATCACCAGGAAAGCCACTAAACCCTGCCGCCGAGAGGGCTACTTGTTTCCCTTCTACCAGAGACTTATATAGGCGAGAGGTGCGACCATCACTGAGCAAATTGCCCATAATTTCATAAACCACATGGTCAGGATGGGTAATCCCTGGTCGATGGTATCCTTCCAAGTACCAGGGTTGGGAGGGTAATTTCAAGGTAACTTCCTTGGTTTCGGACTGTGGTGGTTCTACTGTAGTGACTTTAGGAATTTCCCTTTGATGGTTGTAGCGTCCAAAGTAGACTTTAGCTAGCCGTTTCACCTGCTTTGGATCCACATCTCCCGCAATAGCTACAGTTAAGTTATTCGGACTATAGTAAGTGTCAAAAAACTCCTGGACATCTTGGCGAGTAAGATTGCGAATGTCTTTGTTGTAGCCAATCACCGGACGCCGATAAGGGTGCTTGGTATAGGCAGTATCCAAGAACGCTTCAATCATTTGACCGATCGGAGAGTTATCAGTGCGCAGACGACGTTCTTCCAGGATTACCTCTTGTTCCTTATAAAATTCGCGAAATACCGGCTCAAGGAAGCGTTCCGACTCTAAGGACATCCACAGCTCTAATTTGTTTGATGGCAAGCTGTAGAAGTACACCGTATAATCCGTAGACGTTGCCGCATTCAAGCCCACGCCTCCTGATTGCTCAATAATCTGACCCAACTCGTTTTGCTTGACATACTTAGCTGCCTCAGCTTCGACTTGGGCAAACTCTTCCTTTAACTTAGCCACCTCTGCTTCATTGCCAGTGGCTTGATACTCTTTAATTTGTTTCTTCAACTCGTCCAACTTGTCCAGCAGACTTTTTTCTGCCTCATAGTTGGTAGTACCAATCCGGGTGGTACCTTTAAATGCTAAATGTTCTAAGAAGTGAGCCACACCGGTTTTGCCATCCGGTTCATCCACACCCCCTACATCGGCATAGGTAAGAAGAGAAACTACTGGTGCTTCGTGGTTTTCTAGG
>NZ_JAAHGN010001142.1:0-2298 GCF_010672485.1 Moorena sp. SIO2C4
GGCGCTAGCTCCGAAGCTCCCGACTCCCGACTCCCGACTCCCGTTCCCCTCCTGGGAGGGGTTAGTGGTGGGTACCGACTCCCGACTCCCTAAAACGAAGAATGACTAACCACTAATAAATTTCTTGATCTGTTCGAGTTTGTCTTTGTAGGGAGCATAGCGCAACTGCAAATCCAGCCAGAAGGATTTCTTAAGCACGCTTTTTTGGTGAGAAAAGGTATCAAAACCAGCTTTCCCATGATAAGCACCCATGCCACTATCACCAACCCCACCAAATGGTAGGGAAGGAACATTTAGATGCATAACTGTTTCATTCAAGCAAACACCACCAGCAGAGGTCTGTTGCAAAACCTGCTGTTGCTTTGCTTTGTCTCTGGAGAAAAAATATAGCGCTAATGGTTTTGGTCTTTGGTTAACTATCCCAATGGCTTCATCTAAATTACTGTATTCAATCACAGGTAGAATCGGACCAAAGATTTCCTCTTCCATCACTTTATCCTCTAAGGAAATATTGTCGATGACCGTGGGAGCAATATAGCGGTCTTCTGGATTAGTTTGTCCACCAATTATGATGTCACCATCGTTGAGTAAGCTACTCAAACGCTGATAATGCTTATCACTGATAATCCGAGCATAATCTGGACTTTTGGCGGGATCGTCTCCATAAAATTTATGGATACAGGCTTTGATTTCCTGGAGTAAATCAGATTTAATCTCCCGATTGACCAGCAGATAGTCTGGTGCAACGCAGGTTTGACCGGCATTGAGAAACTTACCCCAAACAATTCGTTTTGCTGTAGTCTCTATCGGCACATCTGTCTCCACAATGCAGGGACTTTTACCCCCCAACTCTAGGGTGACGGGGGTTAGGTGTTTGGCAGCAGCAGTCATGATAATTCTGCCAACTTGGGTGCTGCCGGTGAACAAGATATGGTCGAATTTTTCTGCTAACAGTTCCTGACTAGTTTCTACTCCCCCTTCCACTACAGTAATATAGCTAGGGTCAAAGTTTTTCTGGATAATCTCTGCGATCGCACCAGAGGTGTGAGGGGAGATTTCAGAAGGTTTGATAACGCAACAGTTTCCCGCTGCGATCGCACCCACTAAAGGCGCAATGGCTAGAGCAAATGGATAGTTCCAGGGACTGATAATCAGTACTACTCCCAAGGGTTCGGGATAAATTTGACCCGAGCCTGGAAAATTTGCCATTGAGACCGGGACTCTTTTCGGCTTGACCCAGGATTTAATATGCTTGAGGGTGTGATCAATTTCCTGCACCAGGATAATTTCGGTAGCATAAGATTCAAATTCCGCCTTGTGCAGGTCGGCTTTCAAGCCTTCTAAAATGGCAGTATCATTTTCTAAAATAACTTGCTTGAGGCGCTTGAGTTGGGCGATCCGGAATGCCACATCTTTGGTTTTACCGGTGCTGAAAAAATTGCGCTGCTGAGCCAAAATATCCTTGACTTGACTGGTTTGTAGTTCAAGCATCTTAAAATTTAATCCCTGAACGGAAAAAAAAAATCATTTTGTTCTGGTTCAAGGTTAGCAATTATTTGATAGGATAGTTTATTGCTAAATACTTGCAAGAGTTTAGCGTAGGGTGGGTTAGGCGGCGAGTACTTTAAAAGCTCACCTTTGAAGAGATCTGTCCGCCGTAACCCACCAATATTCAGCGACTAATCGCTGTCTATACATTTACTTTATAAACAGCCTCTGAGTTCAGCTCCCTGAAAACATTCCTGAAAACTCCCGATGCCACTAAAAATTTCAGCACTATTGAGCGGTAACAAACCATGGCATCGTCTGGGTTTGCCTGGTTGGACAGTCTCCGTAATTGCGATCGCACTCCTGATTTGCGCACCAGTCCTATCTGTGCTGGGCAGTATGTTCTCCGATTCTTCGGAAGTATGGAGTCATTTAGTCTCCACTGTCTTAGGCAGTTACATTGTCAACTCCCTGTGGTTAATTATAGGTGTAGGTAGTGGAGTATTAATCCTTGGGGTTTCAACAGCATGGCTAGTAACCATGTGTCGCTTCTGGGGAAGCCGGGTGTTTGAATGGGCTTTACTACTGCCTCTGGCAGCACCAGCCTATTTACTTGCCTATACTTACACCAATATGCTGGACTTTTTTGGACCCGTACAGACCTGGCTGCGGCAGCTGTTTGGCTGGACTAGCGTGCAGGATTATTGGTTTCCCAATGTCCGGTCTCTGTGGGGTGCGATCGCAATGTTGTCTCTGGTGCTCTATCCCTACGTTTACCTAATCACCAGGGTAGCGTTCCTAGAGCAATCA
>NZ_JAAHGN010001143.1:0-2298 GCF_010672485.1 Moorena sp. SIO2C4
TTTCAGCCTTGCTGAAGGCATTTCTCCATTAATATGAATCTGAATTTTCGGACCCGAACTAGCTAGACGAATAATCATCCCATCGATAACCGGCATTTGGGTAATCCGCTTGCCATCCATATAGGTGCCATTGGCACCTAAACTGATAATTTCCCAACCATTAGGATTTCGCCGTAGTTCTACATGGTGACGGGAAACTACAGCGCTATAGAGAATAACATGATTATCGGTTGACCGGCCAATCCGAATCACTGATTCTGTTTCAAAGGGCCAACTTTGAACAGGCACAGACTGGAGAGGATGCAGTAGGGTTAGGGTAATCGCCGGTGTCACATCTTTCAAGGATTTTGTCCTCACGGCCTGATACTGTTAACTATCCCCCACCGACACGACGTGGGATTTCCTTGCTTATACAGCCAAAAAGGCTGCCAGAGTTAGTCATATCTGCTTAGATTGGCAAGGACTGACATGCACCCCAATTAAGGCACACCTATATTAATATAGAATTTACTGTAAACAGTGACATACTACCGACGCTGACAAGCACGGTACAGCGCGGGCTTCTTACCAACTCCAGCTATCCCTATCGGGCTTTGCCCGACGCGGGGCGCGTTCGGATACTCGATAAGCTTTATTAACGACACGGGATGCCCCTCCGCGCCGGAACAATACAAAAAGTTCTATCTCCAATGTAGCTGCAGGTGCGACCTGTGGCGAATTTAATTCGCCGACGGAAAGCGCACCTATGGAATTTTACCCATTCACAGATAACTCAAACTATTGAGTCTTTTTTCTGAAGGTCACCCTATATTCCAGGTTTTTAAGGTACAGGCGCGTAGGTGGGGCACTGGTTCCGTTGCATGGGACAGGTATAGCCCTTGTCTAGTAGGTGGTTACAGAGCAGATCGAATACTAAACAGTCCAGACCAAGACAGACCTGTTTCCATAATTCCTAACTTCACTGCAGGAACAACTTTAGTTGTGAAATGTACCCGAACAAAATTGTGAACCACCCAAAACACATCCAGGGTTCAAAGCAAATGTTGACGGGACTTAGCATAGGTATTGGCTCGACGCCTATTGGCACTATTGCGCCGCCGCATCGATGGATTAAATCCATCGATATGATTGGCATTTTTCTCGTGTTCTGGAACCTCTGAGTTTGTTTGCGGATGCTCTGGTACGGGAGCTTGGTACTTCTTGCGAGGACGACCGACCCGCTTTTTGGCTCCCTTATTCAAGAGTCTGACCCGTATGCCTTTGGGCAAGCGTTTGGGTGGACGACCCGGCTTGCCATCACGCACCAATTCATGGCAAATCTCAAACAGCAAGTTACCATAGCGGCGTTCCCCATCTGTAAACAGGCCCTCGGTCTTGGGTTTGCTCTATATAGCAGAAGTCAGAAGTCAGAAGTCAGAAGTCAGAAGTCAAACTCTTGCGCTTCTTGATGCAGTCGCTCATGGGGGAAACCCCCAAGACCGTAATGGTGCGCTTTCCGTTGGCGAGCGAATTAAATTCGCCACGGGTCGCACCTCTGCATCGCTTACAAAGGGTGTGAGACTAATGTCGATGTCCTAACTGCCCTGGCGACTGCTATAACTTGAACTAACACCTTGATGGCGTGGTTCTTACAGTTGTTGCTCTTTTTGACCACAATGTAATTCCCACAAAAACCGACTGGCTCTATCCATCTCGACGATCGTCCAGCCCTCACTCAGCTTTTGTGGGACGTTTTTGTTGACCAACGTGTACAGTTCATCCCCAACGATTACCAGTTGCAGAAACTGATCAAGCAAGGCGTACAGCATCAATACAGGTTTAAGCCCACCCAAACGTTCTTCCCAATCAATCACCGTTTTCAAGGAAACGTTAAAGGTACGAACCACACGGAGACCCATCCCTTCGCTTCTGGCTTTGAGAATCTCGATAATGCGACTTAAGGGGGTGCGCAGTCCTGCTATGGGGGTGGCGAAGGTCTCACGCTCAGTACGTATCGCACTCAAAGCAATGGTAGATGGTTCGTGTGCCGTTTTGGGTCTCATAGCGGTCGTGGGGTTTAACTTGTGGACTACCACACAACGGACAATTTTGGGATAATAACTCCATTGCTCACCTCTAAGTCGCGACAGGTCAAATCTTACCTATTATCCCTCCTAATTCAGATATAGCAAGACTTTCAACCACCCGCTTAACGGAACCAGTGCCAAACTCCCCCGATAGTAAACTGCCCCGACCTAAAGAGAACACGTCTGAACTCCATTCACCAACTCTAGTCCAGCACGAATGCGGACTTCTGCT
>NZ_JAAHGN010001144.1:0-2296 GCF_010672485.1 Moorena sp. SIO2C4
AAAAAAAATACCAATTAAAGTAGGGTGGGCAAAGTTATCTTATCTATAAGACTCATTTGAACCAAAATGTTTTTGCCCACCCTACAAGCTAAAATCTGGTATTTTATTTTTTGGCTACTCCCTTAGGGAGTGGTTAATGGAAAAATTGACTCTACATCATGACTAGGATAAATGCTTTATAAGCATCAACTATAGATAACTAAAAAAACGATTTTTGGTGTAAACAATAACCAAAGACATTTTGAACAATAGTTATTTGTAAGATAACAAGTTATAGCAGTCGAAGTATTATAACAGTCGAAGTAAAGGTTAAGACATGTTTATGTTCCTTGTTCCCTATTCCCTGTTCCCTTGAAACAGAGATGATATAGCTCTACGCGCAAGTCAGAAGGAACGAAGTCAGAAGTCAGAAGTAAGCTATGACTAAGTTTCCGAGTTTAGGAATGTCCTAATCTTAATGCGTAGTGCTATATTTTAGATCATAAACTAGATTTACCTTGCTATAAAATTGACCATTTAAAATTTGGCAATTACCAATGACTAATGAAAGACCAAACTGGGATGAATACTTTTTAATGATGGCTAAGCTAGCAGCTACTCGCTCAACCTGTTTAGCGTTTCCTGTAGGAGCAGTGATTGTTAAAAACAATCAGATTTTAGCAACAGGTTACAATGGTTCCCCATCTGGCTCAATTCATTGCACAGCTCAGGGATACTGCTATCCTGGATTAAGTAGCTGCGATGCGTCTCGTACCATGCCATCCCGAGCTGTTCATGCTGAAGCGAATGCGATCGCGTTTGCAGCCAAACATGGTATTGCCACTGCTGGAGCCAGTATTTATGTTACCCTGGAACCCTGTGTCTCTTGCTTAAAGTTAATCATTTCAGCTGGCATAAAGAAAGTTTTTTATGAGACTATCTTCAATAGTGGAGAGAAAGCTCTAGTTAGAGATCATTTTATGAAAGAGGGCTTGGTTAGCCTAACCCAAATCCAGTTAAGTGAAGAAACAGCTAAACGAGCAGCTTCATTTCTACTCAATCCAACATCTGTTCCGAAGTTGTCGAATCCAATTATCGATCACAATTACACAATTATTAAAGGTGACTAGCTCGATAATATAGCTCAATAATATTGTGATAATTTTTGTTCCCTACTCCCTACTCCCTACTCCCTACTCCCTACTCCCTACTTCCTACTTCCTTTGCTATATAACTTATGTCTTGGCAGCGTCCTGATAACCGACAACCGGATCAACTACGTCCCATTTTGTTTGAGCGAGAATTTACCCGCTATGCTCCTGGTTCCGTCCTAGCTCACTGTGGTGAGACCAAAGTACTTTGTACCGTGACGGTTCAGGAGGAAGTACCCCGATTTCTCAAGGATACTGGCAGCGGCTGGTTAACCGCTGAGTATAGGATGTTACCAGGAGCAACACCGGAACGCCAAAGACGGGAACTTCTCAAGCTTTCGGGTCGAACTCAGGAAATTCAGCGGCTGATCGGACGCAGTTTACGGGCTGCTGTTGATCTCAAAGCCTTGGGGGAGAGGACGTTAACAGTGGATGCGGATGTTATACAGGCGGATGCAGGTACCCGCACTACTTCCATTACTGGGGGATATGTTGCTCTGGTGGATGCTGTGGATAAACTGGTTAAAACGGGAGTACTAGAGCGATCGCCTTTAATTCACCAAGTTGCTGCTGTCTCCGTCGGTTTATTGGAGGGTGAGCCGTTTTTAGACCTCAACTATATCGAAGATGTGGCAGCTGAGGTGGATTTTAATGTAGTGATGAACGACCAAATGGGTATTATTGAGGTTCAGGGAACAGCGGAGTCAGGGGCTTATACTCGCCATCAACTCAATCAGTTGATGGACGTAGCAGAAAAAGGTATTAAGGAGTTGTTAGAGGCACAGCGCTAGCAGAAACATAGTGCTGAGTACTGAGTAGGAACTCCTGGAACCTAGCTATTAATTAATTTCCGGAAAATTCCGGAAATTACAGGGATTTGACCAGGTGTTAAGTTTCTGAGGCTGAGGATTCACTAATCATCGGTGACAAGTAAGCCACAAGGGCACCAAGAACGAAACCAATAATATTGCGCAATAGTGGCAAGTAATCGGAGGTGCGTGTCACCACAGGTCCAATACCGAAGGCAATAAACAGGATACCCCAAAGTGGTGACAAAATCAAAGCCCATTGCCAAGCGAAAACCTGTTCCCGTTTGCGGGGGATAGCCGCAAATCCAAAAATCACTCCTCCAACAGTAGAAGTAATTAGGGTCAGAATCCACTGTA
>NZ_JAAHGN010001145.1:0-2295 GCF_010672485.1 Moorena sp. SIO2C4
TCACAGCTTCAGTAACACCATTGAAGAATCTGGCACTACCCTGGAAATTTTCTTTAGTAGTCAAAATGGTACCACAAGGGGTAGTTCCACCGGAACAGTTGTAAGCAGTACCGATAATCTTGTTCCCTAAGCCATCGGAACTCAGAGAAAACACTTCAGTTGCTGCTGGTCCTGTTCCCACCAGGTAGTTTTGATCCCCTTGCTGATGGCTTCTGGAGCCCCAAGAGGTAACACTCTTAAACTCATCACTCCGCTGAGCATTGATTCCTAAACCAGAAAGACCGTGAATGCGACGGTTCTTGGAGTCATCCTTAACAACTTGGTAACGTTCACCGGAACCATTGCGACGGATGCGAACAATAGAACCTCCTTGGTTGTAGAAAAATTCTCCAAGCAGTTCTATATCATTCACATTAGACGGTAGAGGATAGCCAATCACCGTCTCAAAGCTAGTGGGGAATCCAGCTAAGCTGCTGGAAGTACCGGGAGCTAGGTCAGAAAATGGAAAAGAAACGTATTCGTGATTGACCCAGAGATAGCCATCATTAGAGCTTCTACCTACAGGAACAAAGCCAGTGTAGTCGTTGTTATAGCCAAAATAATCGTCTGGATTAGGGAAAACGCGATCGCCCCATTTGACAATTACATACCGTTCGTACTCCGGCGGTACTACTACATCATCAATGACCGTGTAGGTAGCCAGACTGATGTCAGAACTTGGTTCAAGCAGTTGGCTTTGATTAATGCCAGTGGGTAAGGCACTTTTTTTAGTTTGATAAATCGGCAAGGGATGGGGTAAACGCACCGGGGTAATACCCATAGTACTGGTAGCTGCATTGGCAACACTATAGTCACCACCTAACAGTTTTTGGCCTATCTGAGGAGCCAACACAGTAGCTGCAGTACTCGCCCCAAAGAAAACTAGCAGTTTTCTGCGAGTTAGCTTAGACATTCTAGTATCTCTTTATCTCTCTACAAGAATCAGCGGAATCACAAAGTTTGAGCACCATTACCACCAGAGCTAGCTGAAAAACAATCGTCAAAAGGCTATAACAAATTCAGCCCTGTTGCTAATAATTTTATAGCTATGCTGCAGTAGAAAACCAGTCCAAGCGTGAGAACACCCCTGTTTGAAAGCATAAGTAGTGAGCCAAGGTTATTAAACCCTGATATTTGTCTACTTTTTGATACCCTGGTGTCGCTCATATGGCTAGCATTGATTACTAAAAAAAATTGCGTTGGTAAACGCTTGTACTAGTTTTTAGCTACTGATTAGATATATCTTTTTAAGGTTAAGAGCGGTTAACTGGATGGTTAAGCATGTCTTAACTTTATAGTGTTTTTTCGTTGATATTAAGATTTACCATACCTTAACTATTTATTAGTTAAGTCTTAACCTGTGAAACTAAATTGTGAAAATAATTACCTAAAAAGGATTAACACTGCTACAGTTAAGGTTAACCGTTGCCAAGTTTTTATTTAAACTAGTTAATTCAACTAGTTAATCATCTCGAAAACCTGGATCATCCTCCAATGAAGCTTCAAGTAATACTGAAGATTTAGGTGGATTTGAAGGAGCTGGAGATGAATCAGAAGCTCTGAACCCCAATAGCATTTCAGAATTGCTAAAATAACTCGCCCATCGCTGGATTATGGGGAATTGTTTCCACTGAGAGCGAGAAACTGTTGCAATCATTAAAGGGACTACTTGACCATTGCGTTCACCTAAAATCATCATAGAAATGCTGGTAATATCAGGATTTCCGGTAAATTCCTGATTTAGTTTAGTTTGAGCCAAATTCTCTGTCTGCTGAATTAGGCGTTCAAATGATTGACTGCTATCAGAGTTAAGGATGACGTGGTATTCCTTAATTTCAGCTGAGGCTGTTGGAATCTGTGTAACTAAACTACTGAATACCAAAATAGTACTCCAGAGAAGGCGGCGATAAAGATCCATCAGCTTAGCTATCCTGACGACCTGGTGACTAACTAGTTAATAGTAATAGATAATAATAGATGAATATTAAGGTGACAGTAACTTTTGGTTAAGAATGAATTATCAAGTAAGCAGTCAGCAGTCAGCAGTCAGCAGTCAGCTGTTGGGCATAGGCTGATAGCTGATACGCGACACGCTGATAGCACCTCAAGTAGCACTATCTTTAGCGCATAGGCTAATAGCTGATATAGCACTACGCGCTACTGTTAGGACATTGTCTTGATGCAGTCGCTCATGGGGGAAACCCCCAAGACCGTAATGGTGCGTTTTCCGTTGGCGAATTAAATTCGCCACGGAGA
>NZ_JAAHGN010001146.1:0-2288 GCF_010672485.1 Moorena sp. SIO2C4
TTTGCGTCATCGCAACTTTTTGCTGTTTGATGCTCAGATGATGAATTCTCACCTAGAACGGTTTGGTGCCTGTACGGTAAATGAGCAAGAGTATATTCTGCTGTTACAGCAGGCAATAGCACAAACCTGTTCCTTTGATGAACTTATCTAACTTAGCTAGGGATTACTTGCTCCACACCGCCAAACCTCCTCCCCGGCCTCTAGCAGCAATGCAACGGTTTTCCACTAAAAAGTAGGTGAAGAATGCTTGTTCTTTCAAGGGTTGCTCATAGAACCTAGTTTCCCGGTCTTGTCCACCTTTAATGTAACCTTGATAAACTTTTAGAGCAGATAACGATATCCTGATTTGAGTAAAGTCGAAAGCTAAGATATTGGTCTTAGGGTAAAACTGGGTAGGACCGGTGAGAACTATCTGAAGCGGTCCGAGTTGAACAGCATTTTGAACTGTTCCTTGGTCTTGAGAAGACTCTGATGGGGAGTAGGATAGGTAAATTTTGATCCACTTTGGTAGAAATCGTCCACTACCCAAGATCACCCCTGCTCGTTGGCGCGATCGCTTTGTGCCAGTAATAAACCCTAGTCGCCAAGTCCCGATCAGTTGTGAATAGCCATGGCTGACTTTGGTTCGTTTAGCTGTTGTCTCTGCCTGAAGTAGTGCCTCGACTACAGCTTCAGAGGTGGGGCGTGTCACCGATGGGCTTGTTAAAAACTCAATCGCTTGGTCTAGAGCTTTATCCATTGCTAGCAAATGCGTTAGTGAAGTGTGGCGCTACTGGGTCAATCCCATGTCTTTAGAATCTATTCCTTAGAATGTATTCCTGTCTGATTGGCGATCGCTAAAAGTATATCCTAAGGAAGCAGTGACTTAACATAATTGTCTTGAATGGTCAAGTTGAGTTTCCTCAAGGTTTTACGAGAGCGGTTCAACCTTTCCCGGTTAGCCATTAAGTATTCCCGAGTAACCATAGGTTTTTGGATCGCAATGGTTGTGGCTGGGCTTTTGGCGTTCAGTTCCCTTAAGTATGCCCTATTCCCAGATATTACGTTTCCGGTGGTGGTGGTCAATGCTCAAGTGCCATTGGGGACTGCCGTGGAAACGGAGCAGAAACTGACTCAACCGATTGAGGAAAGGCTTTTGCCTTTGGCAGGACTCGATCAGATGGTTTCCTCAACCTACCCTGGTCGAACAGTGGTTACCCTCTATTTCGATGTCGGAACCGATCTCAACTCTTCTTCAATGGAGGTTGAAAAGACACTGTGGCAAATTGCTATTCCTGAAGGTGCAACCTTTGAGGTCATTCCCTTCAATTTGAACGAATCCTCTGCAGTTAGCTACACCATCAAGAGTGATACTAAAGACCTGAAGGAATTAGCGGATATTGCTAAGACTAGTATTTTACCAGAGATTGCTCAACTTCCAGGAGTTCTGAAAGTCAATTTGTTGGGAGGGGGGGAAACTACCTTTACGGCTCTCAATTCTGGCTCGGAGTTGACCAAACAAGCACCAGAAATTATTAAGGAGGAACAGCAGCGAGATAGTCCCGAATCTCCCATGCCCATTACCCCGACTCGGATTCGCTTCAATGGACAGGAAGCTTTGGCTTTTCAGGTGATCAAAGGGGGTGATGCTAACACCTTAGATGTGGTTAGTCGGGTAGAGGAAGCAGTGCAAAGACTACAAGGTAGTTTGCCAGGGGTGCAGTTAGTCTTAGCAGTGACTCAAGCTAACTATATCCGGGAAGCGACTCAATCTACTATTGATGGTTTATTACTGGCAATTGTTCTGGCAGTGTTGGTAATTTTTACTTTCTTGCGCAACTGGCGTGCCACTCTAATTACTGCCTTGGCAATTCCAATTTCCCTGCTCGGAACCGCTATCGTGATGGCGATCTATGGGTTCAATCTCGAAACCATTACTCTACTAGCTTTGGCTCTGGTAATTGGGATTATCATTGATGATGCGATTGTAGAAGTCGAGAACATTTCTCGGCACCTGGAGGCTGGGGAGTCTCCTCGACAAGCTGCTCTTGCTGCTACTAATGAAATTGGTCTGACGGTTTCTGCTTCTACTTTGACCATTGTGGCGGTATTTCTACCGGTTGGTTTAATGGGTGGTAACTTAGGACAGTTCTTTAAACCTTTTGGTCTGACGGTTTCCGCAGCAGTTCTTACCTCTTTGTTGGTTGCTCGAACCTTGTGCCCAGTTCTTGCGGTTTATTGGCTTAAACCTAGGCAGGGGAAAAGGGAACAGGGAACAGGGAATAGGGAACAGCAATGCAGCGCGGTCA
>NZ_JAAHGN010001147.1:0-2288 GCF_010672485.1 Moorena sp. SIO2C4
TTAGCTATGTGAAGCGCTAACCACCGAAACCAACCTGCTTGACCTAAACTTAGGGCAAGAATAATTAGAGAAATAAGGGTGAAAGTGGCGTTTCCCACTCTCGCCCAGACTATGGGAATATTCTGGTCTCCAGCATAGCTCAGCCATCAGCTATCAGCCATCAGCTATCAGCCAATGCGCTACGCGCACGCTTCGCGAACAGCCATCAGCTATCAGTTATCAGCCATCAGCTAATAGCTATCAGTTTTTGAATAAAACAGGTAACCATTTGTTGTAAGCATTCAGCTATCAGCTAATGCGCTACGCGCACGCTACTTGAGGTGCTATCAGCTTTGGAATAAAACAAGTAAGCATTGGAATAATGCTGAGTTACCTCACAGCGTCGTTCGCACAGCGTGGCCATTCGCGCACGCGTGGCCGTTCGCGTAGCGTGGCCAAAAGGCCAAAAGGCCAAGGCCAAAGCCTGTGCCACAAGGCTGACGGCTGAACGCTGACCGCTGATAGCTAAAATCTAATTTAGAATTACGGATAAAATCAGGATTTTTTTTGACTAAGGAAAATTTTGACCTTATCTTTTGACCAAGCTTGAGGATAAATTCTATTTTGGTAAGTTATTTCCTCAGCTTGGTTAGTTTGATCAGGTTCAGGTTTAGTTGAAAAAATTCCACAAGGAATAAATTTGCTATTGGTGGAAAGTTCAGACTTGCTGGCTGATGTATTCTTAACGTTTATATGTTCAATCCTCACTGGTGAATCAGTCTGTTCTTGTAACAGTATCCATAATGGGTATTCCCAGTCATTGTCACCTAAATACAGTCCAATATCTGTACATTTACTACTTTTCAAAACATCAATAGCACCGAGGTAACCTGATTGGATTCGAGACCTACTGTTAAAATATTGCTCAGTACGGCTAGTGTTGAAAATACTGTTAGCGCCCAGAAGAGGTCGTTCTCTGCCAGATAATGCCCATGGTAATGATGTGATAATCAAAAGCACTGCTATAACATTGGCAACTTGACGTAACTTAATTTGGGACAATACTATTCCGACTACTGCAGAAAAAAGTAAGAAAATTGGTAAATGAAGCCGACTGTTCCACCATTGCCATTTCAACAGGAAACAAAATAGTATAAATATGCTAATAATCACAGCAATATAACTGAGTATATAGCGTTGCTTTCGACCCTGTCGTTGGATGAAACAAGCGATGATGGAGAAAACGATTAAAACTAGATGAAGGGTGTTGCTAGTGTTGTTTTCCGTAGCATTAATTCCCAGAGTTGATAATCCACCAGGAATCCCAAACTTTCCGGTATAGGTCGTGCGGGGGTCACTGATATCTACACTTAAAACAAGATGGAATAAACTAATTATCTTATGGGATATAGGATTAATTATCTTACTATTTGTTCCCATATGAAGACCAATATTTCTCAAAATATTGGAGACTAAGACTGAGGTTGTAAAAATTTCATTAGTATATCGTAGTTCTTCTGAAGCCGTGGCAATTGGAGTGCCATACAAATCGAAGTTACGGATATAGTGACCGAGATTAATTAAAATAACAATAACCCCTACCGTTAAAATTGGTTTCCACCATCGCCAACGTAGGCGCTTAATCATCATCAGTGAAAACCAGATAAATAAGGGAAATGCATAAATATAGGCTGTTGCTTTCGTAACAATAGCCATCCCCATGGTAGCACCAACCCCTAATATATTAATCCAGCTAACTCTGGATTTGAGAGTCAAAATAATAAAGTAAGCCAAACAAATCACCCAGAACGAAACCACATAATCATTCTGGGTACTTGACCCTTGTAGGATTCCCATCGGAATAGTAGCAGCGACTACAGCAGCAAAAACCTGTCCTCGTATCGCCGCTCCCAATTCTTTAGCAATCAGAGATACCCCAATCACGCTACCAATCATACTGAACCATTGGACAAGATTAGCTAAGCGATCGCTCCTACTCAAGAGTTGAAAATGCATGATCGTAAATTCAGCCCAAGGGTTTTGGTAAAGCTGTCTGGGAATATGGGTAGGATAATGAGCAACACTGTGATGCTGCATCCAATGAAGGACACGACTCATGTGGTAAGTCATGGAATCCCAGGTATTGGGAGGCGCAACGATAGCAGTTAAGCCTACGGTAGCGACCAGAAATCCTATACCTCCAAGTAATACCAGTAAAAAACCAGAGATTTGGGCATTCCCATTGTTTGGATTTTGCCCATTCGTGGAGGGTGAGCTTTGCCCAATCCCATTTTGCCCAATCCCATGTT
>NZ_JAAHGN010001148.1:0-2286 GCF_010672485.1 Moorena sp. SIO2C4
CGACGTATGGCCATGATCGAGCAACTGCTGATCCAACTGCAAGGCGCCGGCGAGTTGCCGGCGATCGACCGGGAACTCGAGCAGCTCGCCTCGCGAGCACCAAAACACAAGGGCATTGTCTTGATGCAAAGGGCGAGTGGTTTTGTGTCTGTTTGCGAAACACCACGATTCTCCTTTGGAGACACTAGGTGAATGCACCGCTGTTTTACCCGTGGGAACCCCCACAGGTCGGCGTTAGGTACCCTGTTCCCTTGCTGCATCGCTTTCTGCTTTGCTGAAAAACTTTAGCTAGATCCGTTATAAACCCCACATCTTTTGTTGATTGGTTTAGTGTGGGAGGGGGCTTATAAAGTGCGCCCGTAGGTGGCGCACACAGCCCCTTATGAATCGCGGATATAGCTAAATCTATCTTTGACACTCCTCCTGAATCACGCAGCGAGGATTATTGCTTCTCGGGGAGTCCAACGACTTTACCCTCCACAAGCATACACCGTCTGCCCGGCGGCGTTTGGAAAGGTGCGCGAAAGTGCACCGGGAGAAATTTATTCAATTGTCGTGCTACGGCTTCAACATTTATAAAAAATGCGCGTATTTTTGCTACTTTGCTTCCGGAGCTCAAGCTATCCGAAGCGACCTACTACGCTTTTTATATATGCGTAAAACCGCTAGGTTTAATTATAAATCAAAGCCGTACCTTGAAGGACGGGGCTTTAAACCCAAAATTTTTGGTCAAGATCTATAGCAATCCTAAATCAGTTGTCAAACATGCAAAATCTGAAATCATTGCTGGGCTTGCTTTAAGCGCGATTCGGCGTTCGCTTTGGCCTACGGCCAAAGCGAACGCGATAGCGTCGGCTGTGGCCACTATATTTTACGAATCATTTAGGGCTGGTATATCTGTCAATATATTGTCAGTCAACCATCATCTTACTGATTATGTCCCCTGATCAAAAACTCTACGAAGGTAAAGCGAAAATCCTATATACTACCGATGACCCAGAGATTCTACTGACTCACTTTAAAGATGATGCCACTGCCTTTAATGCCCAAAAGCGAGGTCAGATTTCTGGGAAGGGTGAGATAAATTGTGCGATCGCATCTCATTTGTTCAAAGTCTTAGAAGAGAATGGCATAGCTACACACTTCATTGACCGTCCTACTCCCAACCAAATGTTGGTCAAACAGGTAAAAATTGTGCCCTTGGAGGTGGTAGTCAGGAACATTGCTGCTGGTAGTCTATGTCAACAAACTGGAATACCAGAGGGTCGGGTACTCCCGAAAGCCCTAGTGGAATTTTATTTAAAGAATGACGACTTAGGAGATCCCTTGTTAACACGCGATCGCTTACTACTGCTGGAACTAGCAACGCCTGAGCAGTTGAAGCAACTGATTGAGCAAGCGTTGCGAATTAACCAAATTCTGACTGACTTCTTCTATCAGTGTGGCATTACTCTAGTAGACTTCAAGTTGGAGTTTGGTCTAACCCCGTCTGAAGAACTACTATTAGCCGATGAAATCAGTCCTGATACCTGCCGCCTTTGGAACCAAGCCGAAACTGATCCGGAGCGTCGAGTGATGGACAAAGACCGATTTCGCAAGGACTTGGGAAATGTAGAACAAGCCTATCAGCAAGTCCTACAAAAAGTTCTTGAGAGCAAACTCTAATCAGCCTCTGACTAGATCTGACAGGGTAAAAACAAGTGACGGGATTGATGCCATCGTTAACCCGTAACCCAAAAAAATTTAGCACATTGGTAAAAATAACCACAGACGAACGAAAATAGACAACAGGCATGCGCATTGCTTGCTTAGGTCAAGTGTTCAGTCATGGTACTGTGGCTGACAACTAATAACTAATATAATAGTTGCTCCTATGGCACTGGAGTTGTTAGCCCTCCGTCAACCAGTAATCAATGGCTTACTGAGAGTTTACCAATGACCAATGACCCAATAGGAATGGTGTGTGGAAGTGTCAAAAACAAACAACACAATGCGTTTATCTCCCTTGTTAGCAGCGATCATTGCTGCTACTGCCAGTATTGGTGTATCCAAACCAACCCGTGGGCAAACCATTCAGTCCCTACCGGATGCACCTCAACAGAATTCCAGTGACGTAAAAACACCTGAACCAGCGGTTCCTGAAACAATTGCTGTCCAGGCAAAACCAAGGACTGCCTTGGTGCTTCACTCTTCCGGGACCCAGGTGGCAGTACCCACCAAGAGTGTTCTTGATGCAATAGCGAGTGGGGGAAACCAACGGCAGTCGCTCATGGGGGGAACCCCCAA
>NZ_JAAHGN010001149.1:0-2285 GCF_010672485.1 Moorena sp. SIO2C4
CCGCCCGCTCATCGAGCGAACTCGACGTCGGCGACGCCGGGCAACGGTCCGATTTCGGCTGCGATGAAGGCGCAGGCCGAGGACTCGTCAACGGTGACCTGGAACGAGGTCGGCAGGTCCTCAGGATCGACCAGATCTAACCTCCTGGGATAATAAACCAGATATTAATAAACCAGATATTAATAAACCAGATATTAGTAATAATCAGACGCTGAAATATCTGGGATTGAATGATTGCAGACGATTGATGGAACGTCTCGGGTATTGGATGCATACCCAGGATAGTAAAAAGGAAAAAGATAAAACGGAGAAAGAAGGTAGGATAGTAATTAATCGAGATGAACTGATCGCTTGGTTTGGTAGAGAAATTAAAACCATGAAACAGATTCAGTTATACGAGGCCAAGGCAGAGGCAAAACGGTTGGTTAATTTAATTAGCGTTCGCGTAGCGGCTCCAAAGGAGCATCGCACTGGTATTTTAACACAACAAGGGTTGGATGGTTACGCCTTTATCCATAAAATATTTCAAGACTATCTTTGTGCTCAAGAAATTAACTATCAAGCCGATAATGAAGGGAATTTTGATATTATCCTGAATCATATCCAAGACTATCTCCATGACTCCCAGTCGCAAGACGTCTTGCTCCTACTAATTGCTCAGCTTAAACCCAAAAAAGCCGCTAAAGCAATTCAGGAAATTTTCAATAATGGCAGTGAGTATGAGTCTTGGTTACATCGTGATTTATTATTTGCTGCCACTTGCATTGCCGAAAATCCTCAACCCTTGAAGATAGCCGATAATTCACTAATGCAAGAAATTTTAGCAGCATTAGTTACCCTAGCAGCCAGTGATTCACGGCGAGTTGGTTACCAACTCCATCAGCAAGTCTTTCAAATCCTTTCCGACTTGAATCAGACTGAGATTAAACTTGACGTTCTACAAGTATTGAAAGATATAGCAAACTCTCAGAAAGATACACAATCCCAGGAAAGCCAAGTAGAATTAGGGCAAAACCAATTAGAGCAAAACCAATTAGGGCAAAACCCGACAGTCCTCAAAACCTTTTTGGCAGGGCTAGAGGATAATAATAATACCGTGCGTCACCAGGCCAGTGAGATATTAACTAGTGATAGATTAACTAGTGATAGATTAACTAAATTAGACTATCCCGACTATTATCTCACTACTACCGAGCACACTAGTCTTCAAAAAAATATTCAGAACTTATCACTAAGCGCTATTGTCAGATTAGACAATACTTCAGAAAGCTTAGTAAATACACTGCTGAGCTGGCTAAAAGATGACGATGCTACCGTTCGTTCTGAAGCAGCTTTAGCATTAGGTGAATTGGATCAGGCTTCTGAGCCAGTAGTGAATAGCTTGTTGATGGGGCTAAACGATAAAAATGCTCGTGTTCGTTACTCCAGTATCTGGGCATTGGGCAAATTGAAGCAACGTGGTAAAACCGTTGTGAGTGCCTTATTGACAAGGCTAAACGATCAAAATTCTCGTGTTCGTTGCTTGAGTGCTTCGGTCTTGGGTAAATTAGAGCAGCCTGGTGAAACCGTAGTCAGTGCTTTAGTCACATGCCTCAAAGATAAAGATTCTGATCTCCGTTGTGCCGCTGCTACTGCTTTAGGTCAGTTAGGTAATGGTCAGTTAGGGAACCTTTCTGAAACAGTTGTCAGTGCCCTACTACCACAACTAGAGGATCAAGATTCTGATGTACGTTGTGCCACTATTAATGCCTTGAGCCAGTTGGGTAATTCTTCACAAGTTGTGATCACTGCCTTGCTGGGGTGCCTCAAAGATGAGGAGTCTGGTGTACGAGCCTCAGCTGCTGAGACCTTGGCTGAGTTAGGTAAACCATCTAGTTATGTGTCCAGTGCTCTTGCACAATGGATTGAGCTGCACCAAGCCTCAGACTATGTTGGTAGTGGGATTGATGCTCTATGGAATTTGGAGATCGCACAGTAGATTATTAGTAATTGGTCATTAGTCAATAGCAACTACGATCAGAGTAAATTTAAGTCACCAAAGAGTGACATACTCCCGACGTTGCCCTAACGGGACAACGCGGGCTTCTTGCCAACACCAGGTATCCCTATCGGCGTTCGCCTTTGGCGTGGCCTACGGCCAAGCCGACGCTACGCGAACGGTTGCTCGGCAAGCTTATTAGAGTCGATGTCCGGTATTATCCGGAGCACCTCTCCTTCAAAGCCGTGCGTGAGACTTTCATCTCACACGGCTCCTAGATTCTCTCAACCTCTCGGCTTGCCTTTTG
>NZ_JAAHGN010000115.1:0-11364 GCF_010672485.1 Moorena sp. SIO2C4
TGTGCGCTTGACCTTGGCGAATTAAATTCGCCACTGGTCGCACCTCTGCATCGCTTACAAAGGGTGTGAGACTTTTGTCATGTCCTAACTGCCCTGGCGACTGCTATAACTCAAATTACAGGACTTACGCCGCCAAATTTCCCTTTCTAATTTGCTAAGACAGAAATCTACTCAGTATTAATTAGCCTTGGTGGAGTAAATCCCATGAAAAGTATCCGTGTGGTAGTAACCGGAACTGTAGGAGCTGGCAAATCTACTTTTGTGAGGACAGCAAGTAATTTTGAAGCTGTGGAAATAGAAGGTAAAGCCACCGACGAAATACTTCTGCTAAAGAAAAAAACTACCGTTGCCTTTGACTTTGGTAGCCTTACCTTTGGTAACAATCTAAATGTTCATATCTACGGTACTCCTGGTCAATCTCGCTTTGACTTCATGTGGGATATTTTGATTCGTGAAGCTCACGCCTACATTGTACTGGTCCCGGTTCATCGACCCAGCAGTTTGAACCACTCTCGTGAGCTTCTCCTGTTTATGAAGGAGCGAGTAAATGTTCCGATGATTATTGGTTTAACCCATATGGATTGTCCAGGGGCAATGGCTTCAGAGGAAATTATCAGAACTCTCGGTTATAGCAACCCTCACAATCAACCCCCAACTGTAATACTTAATCCAAATCAGCGAACCTCAGTGCTTGAGGCTTTGGTGCTTTTGATGGATCTCCTAGATTCCTAGACCAGCCAGTAGCTAGTACAGTTCAGCTCAAATAACTGTCAAATAAGTGACCAACCCCTGTCAGGTCGAAACCCATAAAAGAAAGGACGTTTGTCAGGGCTAAGCATTCGCACATAAATTCTTGGTTTGCTCCCAAATTTGCTAGCCGAATACTTCGCCCCAAGGATTATCGTTTCTAAGAATTGCCATGTTCTGTAATTTATGTTTATAAAACTACATAAATCATTAATTAGCGTCACTAAAAAAAGTGATCCGGATTGAACGGATCACTTTCTGAAAAGGTTAGTAAGTAAACGTTATAGAGTTTACCTATAAATGTAGTATCAACTACTAAACATCCAAGAGTTTAGGTTATAGGTACATTCAACGATAGATGAAGTGAATAGTTTAAAATTCTGGTAAACCCAAACTATAAACTTCACTAAAACTATACAAAAAAAACTGGTAAATCTTTTATTTTATAAATTTAAAAAGCTAAAATGCAACTAAAATACTGGATTATATTTTAGTCCAAAATTATCTATTCAGATAATAATATTTAAAAACAAAGGTTGCTATAGTGTTGGAATAATCTAAAATTAAATCGGGGTGCTTTGCTAAACATTCAAGTAATCAATTAGAGTTAGCTTAACCTGTATCGGAGTAATTATGAGCTTAGATCCCCAGGAATTTATGACCAAGATGGAAAAGCGTGTCAATTTGACCAGTGAAGACAAAGCGCTTCTGAAATCACACGCAGATTGGGGAAAAGAAATTGCTTCTGAAATGGCAGATCATTTCTATACTTACTTAGGTAATGATGAAGAAATGGATGCCATTATGAAAGAGAAGGAAGGTCGTATGGAGCGCCTACGGGTAACCTTTGTGCAATGGTTTTACGAAATGTTCACTGGTATGGATGACTGGGGAAAAGCCTATGCTGAACGTCGTTGGCGTATAGGTTTGGTACATGTGAAAATTGGTATCGCTCCTCAACATGTCGTCCCAGCCATGGCAATTGTAGTGCAGGCATTTACTAACCGGATAAAAACTGATAGTAAAGATGAAGCCTTGCGGGATGCCCTCAGTCGGATCTGCATGATTGATTTAGCCTTCATTGAGCAAGCCTATGTAGAAGTGAGTTCGGCAGCGGTTCTCAAAGAAACTGGCTGGACAGAGGGTCTATTTAGACGTCTGATTAGTACTGGCGCTAGCTCTATGTAACTATAGCAATCCTAAATCATTTGTGAACAATAAATCTCAAGAAAATAGTTCTGACTCGGAGAGTTATGAGTCCTGAGTAAGACCTGTAACTGTTCACGTTTCCGATAGGATTGCTAGATTACGTGTCGTTTTTGTTGGAAACTAAATCAATAGTCTATAAGTTCTGGAAAATTGGCACTACTCCTACTTAAATATCAGCTATCAGTTTCGAGGAACACAAACTAACCGAATTACACATTCTGCAATTGGAGTAAGGGAACAATGGCGATTAATTCTCAAAAATTGGGGTATATCCTCCATAATTTTGTTACATCCACTGCTGATATTCAGGGAGCAGCTGTAGTCACGACCGATGGTTTACCGTTAGCATCTAGTCTGCCTGGAGAAATGGATGAAGAACGGGTTTCAGCCATGTCTGCAGCTATGCTTTCCTTGGGTGAGCGAATTGGCTCAGAACTGGCTAGAGGTGACATTGACCGGATCTATGTTGAGGGGAAAGAGGGATTTAGCGTTTTGACCAGTTGTGGTGAAGAAGCGGTATTTCTGGTTCTAGCTAGTAAAGCAGCTAAGCAGGGAGTATTGATGTTAGAAATTAAACGAACTCTTGCTGAATTAAAACCAATGTTGCTATAGTAATTTTCTGGGTATTACTATACTAATAGTATAGTTGATAAAAGGGATAAACTATAGTAATTGATAGTCATTGGTAATGGGTGATAGATAATGGGTAATGGCTAATTTAAAGACTAGGATTAATTACCCATTACCCATTATTAAATGGTAAATTTTTTTAAAAATTGTTGTTCGCGTAGCGTGGCCTACGGCCAAGGCATTCTGGATTATTGGTATAACGTCAGTGGGTGTGTGAAATTCAATGTAAGGTATTTTTTGTTCAAGGTTGACCACTAACAGTCAACCATCAACCGTCAACCATCAACCATCAATCGTCAACAAATTACCTTGATTCACCCCAACCTACTGGCACAGTTGATAACCTGTAGTATTTGCTAGGGAAGCATAATCCAATGGACAGTATACGGATTGTAGTAACGGGAACAATAGGGGCTGGCAAATCTACTTTTGTCAGAACATTCAGCGAAGGTGCGGTTATTGAAACAGAACGAACGGCTACGGATGCCACATCATTGTTTAAGAAAAAAACGACCGTTGCCTTAGACTTTGGTTTGCGTCCCTTAAATCGAAACTTGGATTTGCACCTGTATGGAACTCCTGGTCAAGCTCGCTTTGATTTTATGTGGGATATTTTGATTCGCCGAGCTCACGCCTATATTTTATTAATGGCAGCTAATCGAAGCAGTGATTTTGCTAGTGCTCGTCAGATTTTATCGTTTATGCAGGAGCGGGTCACTATTCCAATGATTATTGGTCTGACTCATACTGATGTTTCAGGGGCATGGACTCCAGAGGAAATTATGATGCGCATGGCATACATCGGCGATCCTAATCAACCCCCAATTGTGGCTGTTAATCCCAATAATAAGACCTCAGTATTTGAAACTGTAATGATTTTGATGGCTCAGATGCTTTGCCAAGGGAGTGTTATTGAAAGTGCTAGGAAAGAAAAGGTAAGTCAGGCAGCTCCGCTACCTGTTAAGAACCAATATCATTGGCCGAAGCCCCAGTTTTTATCAGGGGGTTAGTTAGCGAGTAAGCATTCAGCTATCAGCTATCAGCTATCAGCTATCAGCTATCAGCTAATGCGCTACAGATGGTGCTACTTGAGGTGCTAAAGGCCTTTGGCCACGCTACGCGAACAGCTAATTCGCTACGCGCACGCTACGGGAATGGCTGACGGCTGACGGCTGACGGCTGACGGCTGACTACTGAGTGCTGACGGCTGACTACTGAGTGCTGACGGCTGACTACTGAGTACTGATAGCTGAATGCTGATCAGTTCTACCAGACTTTTCCAAGTTTTTCGCTTAAGCTCGCTCTTAACCAGGGTGTCATTCAGCCCTGGTTTGCGCTATATAGACTTAGGCTATTTAGAATGTCTTTGATTGGTTGTTTGACCAAATCAAATGGCTTCTTAATAAAATAAACATGAAGTATTGAAGCTACTACTCCAGCAATAGTTTTGCCTTGGCAAAATAGATAGGCCTTACCATTTTCTATTTTGCTATCAAGAGCGTTTACTATTTTTGCTTCGGCATTAACGTCTTTCGCTAGCTTCAAAATTGCTACAGCATGACTTAGATCATGAGTATCTTGAATTTGCAATATTCTGTTCCAATTACTGGGTAATTTATCTGGAAAAGTTATAGCTTTGTCTAAATTACCAGAAATCAGTAAAGGCAGCATAGTTCTCACGCATTTAGGGCAGGTTCCACAGTTGGTTTCACCACCTTCATTATTAGTACATACCCTCAAATATTTCATAGCGAAAGGGTCTTTGGCTAAAAAATTAGCAATTTTTTCAACCCTTTGGGTCTCTGAACCGTCATGAACTATATTAGTTTTTTCCGTTGACCATAGGTGGTCGAGTAATGGGCTAGTTCCCCAAGGAAAAACATCTTTATAAGAATCTGTTGAAGGAATTAAAACAGATTCTAAACCTGCTGAAAGAGAAAGGGAGACTGAAGCTAAGCCAGCCCCATGATAATAAGGTCCCCATTGTAAGTTAAAATGATTGCGGATATTTGTTTCACCGACAATACAATCTATACTGGCTGCATGGGCAACTTCCATAATCCTTGAAATTACCTTTTTTTCTTGACCATGTTTATAAATGCGTAAAGGTCGCTCAATGCCTTTCATGTAAATTAAATGAGAAAGGGGAAGTCCAAGGTCGCTACGGGTCTTCGTATGTTTAATAAAGGTATAAAACGAATCCACGCCCAAGGAGAAAAATGCTCCAACTTTGCTAAGGGATTTTTGATCATCGTTTGTTGGGGATTCTGCGGTAACTAAAACTTTTTTCAGCTGGGATGGATACCACTGATGAAAGATATCTTGTATGGTAGGTAAATTGCGAAAAAGTTTGGCAGAAATCAGCGGTTTTATCTCCAGATTTTCACCTTTCTCCATTGCCGGTAAAAGTAAGGCAGGAACAAAAGCATCGGCGCTTTCACTGACAAAATCAGCGAATCGTTGAGGATACTCAAAATAAATCTCTATTTCTTGGTCAAGGCTATCAACCTGCACGAGACCAACAAGTCTCACTGTGTCATTAGCAATGATTTTTTCAACATGCAGTAGTTTCATAAGATTTATTAGTGTAGTTGAATAAAGGAAAAATTATCTATTGGCAAAAACTTTCTCAAGACATTCTTTCGCCGTTTTTGATTCTTGGCAGATAAACTCTTCTGGTCGTTTGTAATTTTTTAAAACTGTTTCTATCCGCTCTAGAGACAAGGGTTCCATAAAATTTACCACTCTTGCTGTCGGTAGCATTTCTGACTTATCAATGTAATGCTTAATTTTTGATTCGGAATTAACAATTCCAATATTGGCAATCCCAAGGAGATCGGCTAGTATAATTGAGTGCAGGCGATTACCTATGTGAAAATCCATGTGCCTCAGGATTGCTAGAAACTCTTCCGGATTTTTCCATGAGTTGATTTGGCAATTAGAAGCAGGTAAATATTTCTTCAGTCGTTCGTGGAAGCGATTATCATTTCTTTCATTTCCTAAATGTCCTGGTAGCAAATGAATCATACAATTATACTTCTCAATGAGTGGCATTAACTGTTTGGCATAAAACTCAGCCCTGCCTTCACCCCACCAAAATTTTCCAGAGAAGGATATGTTGGAAATATCACTAGCTTGCTGGGCTGGTTTGACAAACTTTTCATAAATAGTCAAATCTAAGAAAGCCAAATCACCTCCTAAGTCAGGTGATTTAGCAAGTTGAAGCTGTTGCAATGCCATTTCATAGGAATGGTTATCTCTAAGGTATAGCAGATCGGCTTTTTCAAAGATATCAGCTATCTTTTTTTTCTTCTCAGATTTCACGCTTTCTAATCCAACACCGAGGAAGCAGAAACGCTTACCCATTAATTTTGACAAGGCTTGCATCCTTGATAAATTCCTTGGCCTGTCTTGTAGGTTTAAGGTTCCCCCACCCCAGGCTATGCAGTCACTTTTAAAGAGTAATAAAGTTCTTTTTAGTTTTGATAGTTGTGCATTCCTAAAGAACACAACTTTGTGACTCAAACCTTGGTAATAATTAGTTTGGCAACAGATAAATATTTTTTTGACATTTTTTTTTCTAGCAAAATAATCAGTTAACTGCTTCACAAATAAATCGTCGCCAATATTACCATAGCCGTAATAACCAATCAGGAAAATATTCACACTCTGTCCTTAAGATTCTCTCAATTTTATAGTCATTAATTAACAAGCAAAATGGCCTAAAAAACAAGTGAATTCAGCCAATTAGTTAGACAATAAGGGAGCATCTTAATCAGCGAGTACCATCAAGGTAAACATCCAAGCCAAATGTCGTAAGCATGGACGTAAGTACTCAGGATTTAATGAACTAGTTGAATTGGATGGCTGAATTTTATTTTAAAAGCAATTATAGATATAACTTCAGTAAAATTTTCACAATTCCGCAAAACTTGATGAAAACATTAACTAAACCAGTAACTAGATGAAGCTTTGATGAAAAAGACTTGAATAAAATGCCATTAACACCAAGTTAGAACCAACTGCTTGCTTGGCCTGGGAGTGGATCGACCTTGATGACACTAAACAGCTCATGGATTCGGTGAGCAAGGATGAATCCATGGCTACTGACGATCTAGCGTCTTATGATCTTAATAAGTTACATTTCCATCATCGGCTAATAACTCTATTCCGTTATTAGTGTACCACCCAGCAAGCTTCATGAATTCAAAACTTGAGCTATTTGTAGATTGCGACTGGACCATTCGCCAGCCTAGTGGTCAAGGTAGATTTATTGACTACCCTGACCAGCAAAAAGTTATTGAAGGAGCTGATAAAGCTCTGCAATGTTTTAAAAATAAGGGTTATATCATTCTTGGGGTGACCAATCAGGCTGGAGTTGCAGCCCGACATAAAACCCTGAAGAATTGTATTAAAGAGCAACAGAAAACTATTAAGTTACTTCCCCAGCTCAAAGGAATTATTTTTTGTCCTGACTATGGGGCAACCTGTTATTATTGCGAGCGACACTACTGTTCTGAAGTAACCAGTAAAGCATACGCTGGAGAATACCGAAAACCAAAGCCGGGAATGATTTTGCAGTTTAAAACGAACGGCTCTTCAGCTTTGATGGTTGGCGATCGCAACGAAGATGCTGAGGCAGCCGTTGCAGCTGGAATTCCGTTTATGTGGACTTCGGATTGGCTAGCCAAATATGGAAGCTGACAAAACTCTGTTCAGGAACTCAGCATAGGGAAAGCTTCCGCTAAAAGCGATCGCATCTGTTTCGAGTTGTCAGTTACTCTCCTGCCACTTCTAGAATATCCGTGTAGAGGCGAGGGCTGATTCGGAAACCAGCGATCACGATCAGATCGTCAATAATGGGCTTAACATCGGTGATAAAATTACTATTTTTTGCTTCCAAAAGAACGCCGATAATGCCAATATACTTGAGGCCCATACTGGCTGCTATTTTTCTCCCTCTACGTTCATCTATTATTAGGCGATCTGCATGTAATTCTATCGCTAGCGCAATCGCTTCGGCTTCACCAGGATCCACTTTTTGCCGCAGTGCCTGTACCAAAGCTTGGTTTCTTACCTGCCGCGTTTCTATCCACCCGGATGTCTGGACTTCTGTAGCTCCCGGCACTGCTGGGCCTGCACCAGTCAATTCAAGGGTTACAGCTTGGGGGATTACTATGTGCCGGTACAGTTGTTGCAGAATTTATAACTGTCTTACACCAGCCAGACTGGTAATGGGAGAGGTATTGCTGACAATCTTCACAGGCTCTTTAATTCTTCGAGAGTCTGCAGGTCTTCTCGAAAATCCTCTACATCATAATGCCGACAAATATTGCGACTGGCAAGGAGTTGTTGAAAATTAATTTGATTCATGCCAGCAAGACGACTAGCATTGCCGAGGGTAAGTTTTTCCTTTTGATACAGCATCACGGCTATCTCCAGCTCTAGCTCGGCTTCTGTCATGCCTGTGGATTGGAAGATATCGTTGGGAATCGTAACGCTCATCGTGCCTCCTCCTAACTTTTGCCTCAATGGTAACACCTACCGATTGACTAGATGGATACCAGGGTATGGTACAAAATCTTTAACCCCATTAAAACCATAGGGGTTAAGCTCAACTATACCGTTGATCATACGTATTGATCATACTTATGAGGTAAAGTCAATTTTATTCCCCCTATTCCCTATTCCCTACTCCCTACTCCCTACTCCCTACTCCCTACTCCCTAAAAACTAGGACGTTTTACCTAACCCAATTTAAAACTGCTAGATGAATCCAACTATTTCTACTATTCCAATTCAGCAACTAACCTCAGGCGATCGCATTTCGCTCCAAGTCTATAAATTCGTTGGCTCCCAACCAGGAAAGAAGGCATATTTACAAGGCAATCTCCATGGTTGTGAAATTGTTGGTAATGCGGTCATTCACCAGTTGATTGACTTTTTGAGCACTCTGGATGACACTCAGCTGACTGGGGAAATCTGGCTGGTTCCTGTTTGTAATCCAGCTAGCACTAATCAGCGTAGTCATTTCTTTGCCACAGGAGGATTCAATCCTTACGATGGTCAAGACTGGAATCGGATCTTTTGGGACTATGAAAAAGAGTGTGATGATTTAGAGGATTTCGCCCAATCTCAACTTAATTTGAACCCTGATGAAATCAGAAATAACTATTTAGCACGGATCCAGTCTAGCTTGAAACAACACTTAGAAGACTGCTACTCTCCGAGGGGATTACCGTTTCGTCACATTTATCGCTATCAACTGCAATCTTTATGTGTAGATGCTAACTATGTGATTGATATCCATAGTTCTACTAATCAAGGACTTGATTTCTTGTATGGCTTCTACTCTCGGGAAAAAAGCGCCAAAGACTTTCTTCTCGATTATGGAATTGTGATGCATGAGGATGAGTATGATGGGGATGCTTTCGATGAAGCATTTATTAAGCCTTGGCAAGGGTTAGAGAAAGCCTTGGCTAAGTTAGGCAGAACCCTTCAGTTTGATATTGAATCATGGACCCTAGAATTGGGTTCTGGGATGCAAATGAATCCAGAGTCGGTGAAAAGGGGAGTATACGGTATCAAAAACTATTTGTCGAAAAAAGGAATGTTACAGTTGCCGGATTTTCCGATAACTGATCCAGACTCCTACCAAATGAAATTAGCATCTAAAGATAACATCGAGAGATACTATGCTCCGGCTGGAGGAATGATTCAATCGAGAGTTGAGTTAGGGAGTGTTGTCAAAGTAGGAGATAGACTTTATCAGCTACTGAGCTTTAATAAAGAAGGAAATCTACCGAATGTAATTGATATCAAGGCTGAGACAGATGGTTTAGTGTTTGATGTTTCAACAAATTATAGTGCAAATCAAGGGGAATATGTGCTATCAATACGGCAATTTGATAGTAAGCATTCAGCCGTCAGCCGTCAGCCATCAGGCTTGGCCTATGGCTGAGAGCTGATAGCTGAGAGCTGATAGCTGAATGTTGACATTTGATAATTCTGTAGGGGTGGGAAACAGTTAATTCAAACTTGGATTGTAATTAGGACTTGGGTTACTCAACATTTTGGCTTTAATTTTACTAACCTAAACTGTTGTGAATTTAAACTGTATAAGCCCGTGAAATCAACTAAAAAATATATATTCCAGTCCCCTTTATCATGCAGGCCTTTTGCCTTTTGCCTTGCTAAAACGCATTTTAAATTCGTTTTAGCTTACTGACTTTCTAAAGCCAAGTATCTTGTCCTTCTGGGGAATCTGAATTAAACCAACTAGCATCTAAATAATTAATTCGAGCAAAAGGACTCAAGGCTGATAACACATGGCGTCCATAACTGCGGCGGTTTACACGATTATCCAAGATGGCAACACAGCCTTGAGTAGCTCTAACTGGTGCCACTGCTCGTTGTAATTCTCTCAATGCTGTTGGTAACAAATACAAACGAAACCAATCCTGACGTTGCTGCTTGTAGTAAGCGACTCGACCAGCAACTAATGGATTTTCCAAAGAGGGAATTGGTAAGGTAGCAATCATCAACAGTTGGGGAGAAGGGATTTGAGCTTGATACCTATGCCAAAATTCCCAGCCACAAATCAAAATACTTCTGTGACTGAGACTGGTGGTTTCTACCTGCACTCGGGAACCACATTCTGCTGCTAAGACTGCCCCTAGCTGGGCTTTGAGGGGGACATCTCCGACTAAAATAACTACTGGTCTGGTGATGTCAGTACTTAGGTTTAGTAGGGTGCGAATTTCTTGAGTCAGAGCGTTTTGAAATCGCTCTGTATTGGGCATGGGTAGACGATCGGGCAAATACAGTTGAATCTGTCGGTGAGGGGAAAACTTCAAACAGGTTAACTCGCCTAATCCGATCTGCTGACGGTACACAGAGGCAGTTTTCTCTAAATCTAGAGCCCCACCGATTAGCACTACTGGCTGTCTCGACCAAATGGGATTTAAGGCTGTAGCCACTTCTACTGGTGCGCTATATAAGGAAAACTGACCTTGCGATCGCGCAACGGTTGCCCACATTAGCTGACCTGACTGCTGCCAGAAGTGGCAAAACTTTTCCCAGGGTTTTAGCCGATACAGAGATTGTGCTTCAGTGCTGAGGGAACTTAGTCGATCAAATAGCTGTTCCAAGCCATCTTGCTGATCTGCTTCAATCAGGTAGCACTCATAGGGGTTAGCAGGGCGCTGAAATAAGGCTTTGGTTAGCTTTACCCGCACATCCCGAATCAAATCAGCCTGTTGTGGATGGGCTTGCATC
Source organism: Moorena sp. SIO2C4 (assembly GCF_010672485.1). NCBI lineage: Bacteria > Bacillati > Cyanobacteriota > Cyanophyceae > Coleofasciculales > Coleofasciculaceae > Moorena > Moorena sp. SIO2C4. The sequence goes on from NZ_JAAHGN010000115.1 coordinate 10,864, forward strand.
AGTGCGTCCCAGTCTTGGGGCTGGATGCAGCCTTTAAGTTGGTTACTGGTCCAAGATTCTAGGTCATCCACACCATCAATCACAGTAGGGATGTGATTAGGAAACCAGCCCTTGTGCTTCAAGCGGTCTGTTAGCCACGATTCTGGTGAAGTAATCAACAGTCCTTGGAAGGGTTGATCGGGAAACCTATCACTGGTATGAATTACCTTATCGCTACCAAACCACTGTTGTAAAAGGGGAATTTCCTTTTGCAGCAACCATTCTTGTATCCATAAGGGTGCTACTACGATCACAGGTCCAGACCAAACCAGGGCTGGTGCCAGGTAACTCAGGCGATAGGAAGACTGTAGAGAGGTTTCCTGCAAGGGTTCTAAACCGGTCTGAATCAAAGCAGAACGCCCTAACCGCAAGGCTCGTGCCACTAGCCTCGCCATAGTCAATTGGTGAGGCCAATTGGGTTGACCCTGCGATCGCAAAAAATACCGTAACAAGGAATGAACA
>NZ_JAAHGN010001150.1:0-2280 GCF_010672485.1 Moorena sp. SIO2C4
CCTTTTTGATTCGATACTTTTACGTAGATTAAGATAGGAGTTTGCCAGGGTTGCCCCCTGGCAAATCAGGAATTGTGAAGGATGTTTGGTGAAGGAGGATGAAGCAACATGAAGCAAAATGAGTTGGAATGTTATTGCTTTTCAGCAGTTGCTGACTAACTCGGGAATCATGCCATAATTGAGATCTGAAATTATCCATTTTGAGCTGTACTTGTGGAACCTTCAAGTACAGATTCGGTCAAGGATTGGGGTTAACCCAAACTTGACCGATTTTTTTTTAGGGAGTCGGGAGTCGGGAGTCGGGAGCGGTGCGACCCGTGGCGAATTTAATTCTTAATGGGTCAAGGGCACCGAGGGAGTCGGGAGTGTGGGGAGGGTGGGAAGTGTAACGTCTATGTTAACGGTTGTTATTACTTAGCCTGCGCCCTACAATAAAAAGCGGGAACAAAAAAATGTGAGCCAGCTGCAATTACCCCTAGATCAGGTAATCAGCTATCAGCTATCAGCGTGTCGCGTATCAGCTGATGCCCTTGGCTGACGGCTGACGGCTGACTGCTGAATGCTTACAGTCAAGCTTTTCGAGCTTAGTAGTACAAATCTATAAAATCAACTATATAACTATATAAGCTGCAATAACAATTAAGTTTAATTTTTGCTTCTTTGACCCACAAAGTAAATGACTAATCCTCCCTTAGATGAGGCTCTCAAGACTTACGAAATAGCCCTTGAACACCTTGAAGATTCAGCATCACCGATGTCTGAAAAGCAAATTATCGTGGTTTTAAATGCTAGGGATTTTGTTCAGGCTGTTGGTCAGGCACAAGTTTACCCTTCTTATCACCAACAAAAAAAGCTTGTTGCCTTGGATGTGCGCCTCAAACAAAATGCTTGGCAGATCAGCAAAGTTATTGATTTTGCCAGCTGGCGAACTAGTTTGGAACCCCCAGACACAGCTTGGTGGTGGCATTTAGAAACAGAAGCGGAGCTTGCCCGCTGGCAATGGTGGGATTGGTTATGGCGAGGATTGAGCATTGCTGGCTGGACGGCGAATCTTGGCTTGTTAATCGACCTTCTGCCTCGTTTTTTGATAGCAGGCACTGGATTTGCGGGAGCAGTAGCAATTGCTTTTCCCAGTCTTTTGACCGTATTACAAGGGATCAGCGAACTAACGGAAACCGGACAAGAAGGATTTGATAAATTATTAATCCGACTGGGTATTCCCAAGCATTTTCATGCGGAAGCCCAGCTCGGGGCGACGGAGTTATTACTGGTAATCTTACTAGGTTTTCACTTTTATCTGCCCAATTTTTCTAATTTCTCCAATAAAAGAGGTTTTGAAAAGTATAACCAAGGTCAACTAGCCAGTGCTGAAGCCCACTATCAGCAAGCGTTAGCCCTTAATCCTGATAATGTCAAAGCTCACTACAACTTAGCTTTTGTTTACGAAGATTTACAACAGTTTGATAAAGCCAGAACTCAATACCAATTCGCCGTAAAAGGCGGTTTTGTCAAAGCCTATAACAACTTAGGTCGCTTGCATATTCTGAACAACAAACCATCTTTAGCTATACCCCTACTCTTAAAAGGTTTAGCCAAGGCTGAGCAAGCCAGTATCAAAGTTAAATACGACCTGATGAAAAACTTGGGTTGGGCAAGGCTTAAGCAACAGCGCTGGTATGAAGCGGAGAAATTTATCCTGGGTGCTGTTTCTCTAGGAAGTAGTCAAGAAGGTAGTAAACGAATCTCTAATCGCGGTTCAGCCCACTGCTTATTAGCTCAGGTTTATCAAGGACAAAACCAGAAAACCAAAGCCCTGAACCAGTGGCAAAAATGTTGTCAATTCGGCTCAAGTGCTAATCCTGATGAGGATCTGTGGCTGGGCTTAGCTCATAAAAAATTAAAGGAGGACAATCAATCATGTGGTCAAAACAATCGAAAACCTTAATTGGCCTAAATGTCACAACACTCTTCCATGACCATAATTACAACAAAACTATCAAGAAATATCCTATACATAGTATAACAAGCAGAAATGACGAGTTGAAACGAAATAATCTACTCATCTGCCACAAACCTGGGCCTCTTGAAATCGACTGGATTTGTTCCTCTGACTCAGATTCAGATACAAAACAAGAAAAGTCCACCCCGTCTAATGCAACATACATGTCTTTCGACGATATTGAAGCATCTCTACCAAACCAACCCAATTTAACTCAATCTGAGATAGATGAATTGGACCAACAAATGATGGATGACTGTCTACGCGGATATGATGAATCA
>NZ_JAAHGN010001151.1:0-2279 GCF_010672485.1 Moorena sp. SIO2C4
GAAGGGATTGAAGATTTGCGGCCTTTCTCTAGTTATGAATTTGTGGAAGCTTTGCTTAGTGGCTAAGCTGGTTTTGACAGCAAGGGAGTAGGGAGTTGGGAGTAGGGAGTAGGGAGTAGGGAGTAGGGAGTCGGGAGTCGGGAGTAGGGAGTCGGGAGTCGGGAGTAGGGAGTCGGGAGTCGGGAGTAGGGAGCAGAGGGATAGGGTTTGACGGTTTTGCTTCGTTTTGCTTCTCACTGAATAATATCCAATATAAATGGACAACAGTTTAGTAATGTAATGACTAAGTTGTCCATACTTATTATGGAAGCAAAAAAATATAATTGCTAAAAAACGCGATCGCTAAAGTCTCCCTCATCAAGGATAAGCCAGCTTCTGGTTGATTCGATTTGAATGCGATTGGCCTAAGGTCACGCTACGCTATCGCAAATTCCCCATCAAGCTGAAATCACTTCAAAATCAGAAATCGTCTCAATCCAGACCCGTGCTCCACACTTGAGGGGATCATCTGGACGATACATCACCCGACAGGGGCCATTGACCTCTACCGTATGACCGTAAACATTTTTAGAGCCTCGCTTCACCGTAATCACAGGATTACGCTCTCCGGTCTTGAGATTTTGGCGAATGACTTTCTGATTAACGTGGATCACAGCCTTAGTGTACTCTGTACGCTTTGACCAGTTCCGTTTTGGTCCGCGAGTGCCAGGAGTCACCACCGGCATGCCATCAAACAAAGGAATTACCCAAGTTCTACCCACCTTATAAGCGCCTTTAACTCTGCCCTTACCCAGAAGGTAACGGACGCGAGTGGCAGAAACACCAAGTAATTCAGCGGCTTGTGCGGTAGAAATCATCATGGGTCGCAAACCATTGCTTTAACGATATTATTACTTTAACACACTTTTTCGGAAAATGCCAGGGCATGGTAAAACTATTGCACTGTCACAATTTAAAAGAGAAACGAATGGGATGAGTGGGTGTAGCAAGTTAAACAGGATAAGAGGGTGCTAAAAACTATTGCATTGTCGCAATTTCTAATCATGTGGGATGTATGGGATGTGTAGAGATTGTAGGATGATTAGGATAAAAGGGTTCTATAAAACTATTGCATTGTCGCAATTTCTAATTCTGTGGGATGTATGGGATGTGTAGAGATTGTAGGATGATTAGGATAAAAGGGTTCTATAAAACTATTGCATTATCGAAATATCAGCTCTGGCCTGTTGCCTGTTGCGTAAGCTATCAGCTATCAGCTATCAGCTATCAGTCATCAGCTTTTGAATAAAACAGGTAAGCATTTTTTTATCTGAGTTAGGGAAAGCTGACCGCTGACCGCTGACCGCTGACCGCTGACCGCTGACCGCTGACGGCTGAATGGTTACCCTGTTGCCTTTGTTATGGAAATGCGATTGACCGTAGGTCACGCTACGGGAACGCTTTCCTGGAACCCTTTGTTACTCGACCATAGGGAATGCGATCGCTTTTTCTATTCTCTCCTATGCACATTTTTGCTTTTTTGTCAATTCATAAGTCTTAAAATTTATCGATTGTTTCAGGGACATTAGGGTTTTCAAATGAGATGTAAACAGAGAATTGCTCTAACCGGAAACAAGAAACAGCTGAAAGAGAATATTAGCAAAGGACTCCGGGATTTTTTGATGTGATCAGAAATCCGCCTTAGTGTTCATGACCTATTTGGAAAGGGGTTATTTCCTCTGATGAAAGAATAAAAGATTAGATTAAAATTGTCTCTAGTTGGTTCCTCTTGTTCCGGATTGTGGTATAGTATTATCAAATAAACTATACTCAAAGTAAATAATCTTAAAAATATAGCTATTTGTTATGGTTTGGCTAGACAAGTTGTTGTTACCCCAATTACAACCCTGATAGCTCATCATACTAGATAATCAGATAATACTAATTTTTATAAGTTTATAGTCTGGTAAATTTACGGATTTGATTGAAAAGGCGGGTTGTTAACTTCTCTAACTTCCCCCTTATCAATCGAAGCTGTAGATGCAGCTTGCCAGTAACTTAATCAATAATTGTGTGATTGTGGCTTGTGCTATACGGGTATATCTCGTTTTTGCTGTTTGACACGGTGGTGCGTTACGGGCAGCAACATAACCCTGGCTACGAGGCAGAAAATGATCGCCCCCCTAACGCACCCTACACAAGATTTTCAAATATGAGTAACTTTGTCAATGTAAAGAGAGCTGAAGTCAATGACCGATGAAAACATTTCCCGACCGAATCCCCAAGAAGCTGAGACTTTA
>NZ_JAAHGN010001152.1:0-2275 GCF_010672485.1 Moorena sp. SIO2C4
CTCCAGATTACTAGTTGATTTGGAGAATTTATTTAGGTTCTAATTAAGATAGATTTTTTTTAGATAAAAAATCCCTTCAAACCAGTTCTGCATAACACTTAGTTGGGCAGTATGGTTCATCCTCATGTAGATTTGCCTGACTCAGGTTACTAACAATAAGGTTGGCTTCACACAGGTCACTTCCCTGTAGATTAGCACCAGATAAATTCGCTTCTCGCAGATTGACACCTTTAAGAATAGCGCCCTTGAGACAACTCTGGCTGAGATTAGCACGTCGTAGGTTAGCTTGGCTCAGGTTTACTCCCGCCAGAGATACTCCCTGTAGATTAGCTTCTGGAAAGTCCCGTTCTCCAGCAGCATATCGCTTCAGTAATTCTTCCCCATCCATCATCATTCCTGTAACCTTGACAACTAATAAGCTAGGTGGTATTGCTCTATGGCATCTAATATGAATTATTATTGCTAGACTATGCTACTTTTATTTGCCAAAGTGCCAGCAAAAAGCGCAATGATAGTGTAATCGTGTATTGGTCAGACAATTATGAAATATTAGGGAATCGGGAATCGGGAATCGGGAATCGGGAATTTGGACGGGGGAATCACTAGAGTGTGTTTGTGTTAACCAAGAGATAAAGGTGCGATTGGTTCCGGTGTCTTCCTCCTCTTTCGGTTTCTTCTTAATCTCACCACTTACTTATCTAAATTTGCTATATAGACCAAAATTATATTATAATGGTTAGTTAACTCCTCACTAAAATTTGGTGTTCATGGCAGACTTAACTGGCACTTGGCTCGGAACTTACTGGCAAGGGGGAGTACCCACCCGGTTTGAAGCAACTCTGGTTCAAAGCAAGAATACAATCACTGGGAATATTTTGGACGACGGTTACTTAGGAGAAGCCCAGCTAAGTGGAGAGGTAATCGGACGGCGCATCCAATTTACTAAGCGATACATCACTAGCTCATCGACTCCAATCCAGTACATTGGTACCTTGGCTGAGTCAGAAGACTTGATGAATGGGCAATGGATAATCGATCAGTATAACACTGGTCCTTGGCAAGCTCGTCGTAGTGGCAATGACCTACTTGCAGACCTAAACACTCGTCTGAGTGAGCGGATGCCTGTGGCAGTTCCATGAGCCCAGAACATAGGAGTTACTTTATGCTGGTATGTAGAGCTATGGAAGGTCTCAGATAAGGAAAATGTGATGCTATCAGGTTGGCGAGTTGGCTCTCTATTCGGAATCCCACTGTTTCTAGACCCATCGTGGTTTTTCATCTTGCTACTGGTAACGATGATTAATGCGCGAGAGTTCGACTCTAGCCTAGGGTCGATTTTAGCTTGGGTAGCTGGATTGGCGATGGCACTGTTGTTATTTAGTTCTGTACTTTTACATGAATTAGGTCACAGTCTAGCTGCCCTCTCCCAGGGTATCAAAGTTAATTCGATTACCCTATTTATATTTGGCGGGATTGCGTCGATTGACCGAGAATCGAAGACTCCAGGAGAAGCCTTTCAAGTAGCGATCGCAGGACCATTAGTGAGCTTCATCCTCTTTGGTCTGTTTTATGTCCTAACTCTGACATTACCCACCTCGGCTTGGGCATATACTATCGCCAATGAGATAGCGAGAATCAACCTAGTCTTGGCATTATTTAACCTAATTCCTGGTCTACCTTTAGATGGTGGACAAGTGTTGAAAGCAGCAGTCTGGAAACTAACTGGAGATCTGTTTACAGGTGTGCGTTGGGCTGCCAGAACGGGTAAGGGGTTTGGGCTGATAGCCCTATCCCTAGGATTAGGCATGACTCTGCTGACCGGTACCTTGGCATTCATTTGGCCAACTCTGATTGGCTGGTTTATTTTTCGCAATGCCAGTGCCTATGACCAGCTAACCACCTTGCAAGAAGTCTTACTTAAGCTGATGGCATCTAATGCCATGACCCGTGACTTTCGGGTGGTGGAAGCCAACCAGACCTTACGTTCTTTTGCTGATGAGTATATCTTAACCGATAGGCAAAACCCAATGCCCTACTACGCTGCAACTAATGGACGCTATCGTGGGCTAGTGAAAATTGAGGATTTACATTTTGTGGAGCGTAGTCGTTGGGACACCGAGACGTTGGAAACTATAGTGCGTCCTTTATCAGAAATTCCCACAGTGGAGGAGAAAACACCTTTGGTGGAGGTGATTAACAGCTTAGAGGAGCTTAACATTAAGCGTGTAAGCGTACTTTCTCCCGCAGAAACTGTGGCAGGTGTCATTGACCGGGG
>NZ_JAAHGN010001153.1:0-2264 GCF_010672485.1 Moorena sp. SIO2C4
TAAAAAAAATACCAATTAAAGTAGGGTGGGCAAAGTTATCTTATCTATAAGACTCATTTGAACCAAAATGTTTTTGCCCACCCTACAAGCTAAAATCTGGTATTTTATTTTTTGGCTACTCCCTAAGTAAGCATATGCGCTACGCGCACGCTACGCGAACAGCAGTCAGCAGTCAGCCGTCAGCCATTCCCGTAGCGTGGCCATTCCCGTAGCGTGCCCCAAAGGCCAAAGGCTAATAGCTGATAGCTAATAGCTGATAGCTGATAGCTGATAGCTGATAGCTGATAGCTGATAGCTGATAGCTGATAGCTGATAGCTGATAGCTGATAGCTGATAGCTGAGTGGTTAGGATAGTAATGTTTATGAAATTTTGAAACCTCCAAAATTTTGGGAGAAGGGAAAGAGTGGGCAGAACGGAATGCTATATCTTAGAGACTTAACCTATCATCCACCAGCTAGCTCCACCCCGATCTTGAAGGGTCTGAATCTAGAGCTAGCACCACAAGAATTAGGACTAGTGATTGGTGTTAGTGGTTCTGGTAAAAGCACATTATTGGAAATTTTGGCAGGATTAGCCCAGCCGACGGCAGGAAAAATCTTTTGGGGAGAAACTGAACTCACCAACGACCACCTACCCCAACTGGCAGGATTAGTGTTTCAGTTTCCAGAACGGCATTTCTGTGGTAAGACTATCCTGGAAGAATTGCGGATGGGACATCCAGAGTTGGGGTCACAGAGGGTTTATGATGCTTTGGGGGAAGTGGGACTGGCTGATTTCCCCCTGCATACTTCACCCCATGCTATGAGTGGTGGTCAGCAGCGACGCCTTGCTCTGGCAGTACAACTGATTCGTCAACCCCATATACTGATGTTGGATGAACCAACAGCTGGATTAGACTGGTCTATGCGAAGACAGTTAGTTAATCTGCTGGCAAAACTCAAAACCCACTGGACACTGCTAGTGGTGACTCACGATGCTAGGGATTTACTGCCTATTGCTGACCGCTGCTGGACTCTTAAGCAAGGGGAATTAAAAGCTGTTGATTTAGCTAGTGCTGAGTTATGAGTGTTGCCAACAGCTATCAGCGGTCAGCTATCAGCGGTCAGCGGTCAGCGGTCAGCGGTCAGCGGTCAGCGGTCAGCGGTCAGCGGTCAGCGGTCAGTAGACGTAACTCAGATTAAACGAATGTTTACCTGTTGTCTTGATGCAGTCGCTCATGGGGGAAACTCCCAAGACCGTAATGGTGCGTTTACAGTCGTCGAATTAAATTCGCCACGGGTCGCACCTCTGCATCGCTTATTCAAAAGCACCTCAAGTAGCGTGGCACAGGCTTCGACGCTGTGACTTAACCCATAAGCTGATAACTGAAAGCTGAAAGCTGAAAGCTGATAACTGAAAGCTGAAAGCTTACGTGTTGAGTAGTTTTAAAAGTAAAAAATGACAAATGACCAAAATGTTTTATTGCTGCCACAGATGACAGAGGTTTGGCAAGAAACTCTAAATTGGCAGCCAGCTCCAGAACAACAACAGTTGTTTCAGAAACTATATGAAGGGATTTTGTCAGGCAATCGCCAGTTGAATTTAACTCGGATTACGGCTCCCGAGGAGTTTTGGGAAAAGCACCTGTGGGATTCTTTGGTAGGATTGGCTCCAATATGGCAGTCTATAACTCCAGGACAGAGAATTATTGATATTGGAACGGGGGCGGGATTTCCGGGATTACCAGTTGCGATCGCATTTCCTAATACTGCTATTACTTTACTCGATTCCACTCGCAAAAAAATTACTTTTCTTCAAACCTTAATCCCCCAGTTGGAAATCAATAATGTTACAACCTTAGTTGGCAGAGCAGAAGCTATTGGACAGAAGCAGCAGCATCGACACTCCTACGATATTGCTCTAGTTCGTGCTGTTAGTGCCCCTTCTGTTTGTGCTGAATATGCTCTACCACTTCTGAAACAGGGAGGTTTGGCGATTCTCTATCGTGGTCATTGGACAGATGAAGAAACCGAAGCTTTACAGCCAGCGGTAAAAAAGTTAGGTGGAAGAATTGAATCAGTTGAAAAATTTACTACGCCTTTGAGTGATAGTGTTCGTCATTGTTTGTTTTTGAAAGTATTATCACCAACAGTAGCTAAGTTTCCCCGTGCTGTAGGATTACCAGCACAAGACCCTTTGAATTAGAAGATAGATTTTTTGTAAGCGGTCAGCGGTCAGCGGTCAGCGGTCAGCGGTAAGCGGTCAGCGGTCAGCGGTCAGCGGA
>NZ_JAAHGN010001154.1:0-2264 GCF_010672485.1 Moorena sp. SIO2C4
GTAAAGCGACCTAGGACATTCATCGACACCATCCGAATCCGTTCCATCATGGCCGATTTTAGGGATAATGTCTTCAAGAGTACCGAAGGAATTTTATCTTTAGCGCCACCATTCCAAATCAAGGGCACACCTAGCCAGCCTATCCATGTCGGCAACCAGGAATTTTGATAGGTGACATGGTGAACTAAATCAAAGCCAATTTCCCCCTGGAGTTTTTTGGCAACAAAAAATGCTCTAATCTGCCAGGCAATATAGTACAAATAATGGGACAATCCTGAATTACGAGACCCTTCAGACATTGCTACAAAGATAAAGGTGACATTGTCTAAAGGTGAATTAGCCAATTCCTGTTCAATCTGAGACTGATCAGTTATGTTAGTGAGCACCCAACACTTATGGCTATGGTCTTTAGCTATTTGTTTTACGACATTCCAACCTATACCATATTCAGACCCTCTTACTGGGGAACAGCCATAAGCAGAAATCAGGATATTCATGATTCTTTTTCCCTGATTAATTCAGCTGATAATTAGTTATATTTTAACAGTTAACAGACTTAGGCGTCTGACTAGGGAGTATGTTACTTTTGTAATTAAGTAAATTGATCCCCTCCGATCACAGGATAGACGATCCTGAAGCAGCATAGATAGGACTTACGAAGTTAGTTGGTTTTGCCCCCCTGCCCCCCAATTTTTCGGTGCGACCCGTGGCGAATTTAATTCGCCAACGGAAAGCGCACCGGGAGGGGTAATGATGTCAAAGTCCCCCAAGCGAGGGATTGCTCGCTTGGGGGATTTAGGGGGCTTTGCGTAAGTCCTGATAGACAGATCCAAGTGTGGGTTAGTGCTAACGAAAAAGACCTAGCCTTGAGAACCTGATTGGGCTGTAATGGCTGTATGCCAGACTTGGGAACAGTCAGCGGAGATTAATCTAGGGGTGGTGGCGGTGGAGTTAAAGCAAGTGGATCGCAATTTGGTAGAAATTGATGCCACGATCGACGGGATTTTGTGATTAGTTAGGGATGGATGCTCCTTACATGTTTGTTTAGGGAAATTATAGAGTATGAAAATCCTTTCCATCAAAATCAAAAACTATCGTGTCTTTGAAAACCTGGAAATAAAAAATATTCCAGCATTTTTTGTTATCGTTGGTGCCAACGGTACCGGAAAATCAACCCTGTTTGACATATTTGGATTTCTCCATGATGCCCTCAAAAATAATATTCGTCAAGCTCTCCAAGTTCGTGGCGGTTTCAATGAAGTTATCACCCGAGGTAAAGAGCAAGAAGATATCGAAATAGAACTTAAGTTCCGTATTAAAATTCAAGGAACTGAGCGCCTGGTTACCTATAGTCTTCTCATTGGACAAGAGAAGAAACGACCGTTAATAAAACGAGAAATTCTGCGTTATAAACGTGGCCCAAAGGGTCAACTTTTTCATTTATTAGACTTTGAACAAGGAAAAGGATACGCTATCATTAACGAAGAAAACTTTGAACAAGCTGACACAGAACTAAAACGGGAAGAACAACAACTTGATTCCAGCGACATTTTAGCCATAAAAGGCTTAGGACAATTCCAACGCTTCAAAGCCGCCAGTGCCTTTCGTTCCCTGATCGAAAACTGGCATGTTTCCGACTTTCATATCAATGAAGCTAGAGGCAGCAAAGACGCATTCTATGCCGAACACCTCTCCCCCACAGGAGATAATATGGCATTAGTAGCCCAATACATCTATCAAGAACATCCCGAAATATTCGAGAAAATTCTCCAGCGAATGCAAGAGCGAGTCCCCGGCATTTCCAAAGTAGAAGCCAAAAACACCGAAGACGGCAGACTAATCCTAAAATTTCAAGATCAAGCTTTTAAAGACCCCTTTATCGATCGCTATGTTTCCGATGGCACCATGAAAATGTTTGCCTATTTAATATTGCTCTTCGATCCTAAGCCTCACCCCCTGCTCTGTGTCGAAGAACCCGAAAACCAACTTTACCCCAGCCTTTTACATGAACTCGCCGAAGAATTTGCCAGCTATGCCCATCGTGGTGGCCAGGTTTTTGTCTCTACCCACTCCCCTGACTTTTTAAATGCCGTTCCCCTGGAGAGCATCTTTTGGCTGACCAAAGAACATGGGATCACCAAATTTTCAAGGGCTAAAGATAATCCAACCCTTGTCAATCTAGTCGAAGCTGGAGACTTACCTGGCTATCTATGGAATCAAGGCTGGTTTAAAGGAGTTGCCCCCTAATGATTGATAAGCTAATT
>NZ_JAAHGN010001155.1:0-2261 GCF_010672485.1 Moorena sp. SIO2C4
TACAATGTTGTTGTCCCTCGCCCATTGAATTTTGGCAGCACTCCAGCGCCCAGCCTCAACATCCCGATAGGGCCGTCCTGATGCTTGAGTGGGGACAGTAATAGTAGCACCTGGCAGTTTACCTAAGCCTTCAATCACCATAGACACGAGTTGTTCTCTGGTGAGAAACCCTTGGGGTCTGAAGGTATTGTCCTGAAATCCAGCAATAAATCCCATTGCTACAGCTTTTTCAATTTCTGAGCCATAGACATCATTAGCAATATCCCGAAATTTAGAGGTTTCCCGTGGCGGAAGTGGGGGAAGCTTGGATGGATCAGTACTTCCTGTGTTACCTAGGGGTGTATTAGTAGCAAGGTAGACGTGACCTAGCTCTTTGCCATTGAACATTCTCTTGGCAAATTCCCAACCGGGCTGGAGAAAAATTTTCATAAAGCCCTGGCTAATACCACCAGTTCTGCCGATGATTACTTCAGGAGCTTTACGATCAAGGCGGTGCTTACCCACTAGCAACAGTTCACCATTACGCTCAACAATGCTGAGGATGTAATCGAGTCCTAAGTCTTCACCCGCCATGCGCATGGAATAGCCATTGCTATCAGTACTACGTCCGCAAATGCCAGTAAAGTCAAAGTTCAACAGCAGTGGGTCTACGATCACTGGGTTAGTACCACTCTCGCTCCAACAGGCTCGCTTGTTGGATTTTTGCTCTATGATCAGCAGTTGATGGGAATTTGCACCAAAGGGTTGAGCTACAGCAATAAACTTGCCTTGTTCAACTTGTTTTTGCTCGAAGGTAGCGGCGGAGGTCTGGTTGCCAAGACTGATTGTTGAGAAGGCAGTGGCTAGGGCAACGGTGGCGAAGGTGGCTAGTTTTTGTGGTAATTTTTGTCTTAAAGAATTTTTCATCGAATTTTCGCGCCTCCTTTTAGTAGTTGACAAGTAAGCCCGTGGAGCGTTTGAGTAATCGGACTTTCCGGGCTGAGAATTGTCCGATTCTTTTCCAGTTGCTATTGCTCACTGAAACTTGTGTTGCCGTATCGCCACTGATCCACCCTCGGTAGGTCTGACCCGCTTTTACAGCTTCCACGTAGTCGCCTTTACGGAAACCGTGGCGAGTGGTGGTTCCTCCGTACTTTCGGCGTTTACCGCCCTTGGAAAATTGGAGTAGGTGGAGTTGACGACGGCTAATTGGCGGTCGGGAAACCACGGCGAAAGGTGCAAGGGTGACCACAGCCACGGTGGGGGTCACGACTTTACCGTTGCGGTAGTACTGGGTCTTGACCTTTCGGAAGGGGAAGGATGCCAAGGCTATACCGTCGTTGGCGTGAGTCTCAGCCGTCTGACGACTCTTATCGGTCTTGTCTTTGGTTAACCCCAACCCTTTTCGTGCCATTGAGGTCTCCCATCCCATCTTTTGGGTGACGGGGACCGTGAATGTTGCCTCAAGGCGTTGGATGGATTGGTATTGCCCCACCATCACTGGAGAGAAAGCTTTTGTCCCTTTGGCTTTGACCACTTCATAGACGATCTGGCTAATGGGATAAAGCTCGAATAACTCACTGACCACACGAAACTCTAAATCACGGTTGGCTTTGATGGATGGGGGAAGCTTTTTGGCTAGCCGATTCTCAAAGCGCTTCTGTCTGTGAGCGCGTTGGTCGTAGGGAATTTTGTGGTTAATCCGACGGCTACGGCGAGTTCGCCGCATCATGCCTCGGGTATCGATCCGGTCTCTGACCTTGGGATAGGGTAGTACCAGATGACCCGTCCAGAGGGTGGCTTGGGCTGACTGGACAGCCAAGCCAGTGAACATTTTGCCGGGGTCAATCCCCACAGCAATCGACTGAGTTTCCTCCCCTGATGGTTCAGCTACTAGTTGAATCGCAAAGATGTCGAGGGCGTTAGGGTAGATGATGGCTTTACCTTCTTTAACCCAACGTCTCGCTCTAGAGGCTTTTGTCGGCATTAAGGGTTGTCCATTTGGTGAAATTACTGGGACTCGTAACATGGAGATAATCCTCACGAGTAAAGTGTTTGGGGGTTACCCGTCCCTTCGGTCACCTCATTCAAGATGTCCTTTCAGCAAGCGACTGACAACACAGTCTTACAGTGGTACGGACTGGGGAAGTATCCGTACGTGCGTACCAGAATGAGGCTCGATGACCTAGTCAAACCTGGGAGAGTTAGTTGTCTCTCCAAGCCCCAACCTGGCCGTAGGCCACGCTACGGGAACAACGCAGTAGGTTGGGGTTATTGACACA
>NZ_JAAHGN010001156.1:0-2258 GCF_010672485.1 Moorena sp. SIO2C4
CTATCAGCTATCAGCTATCAGCTATCAGCTATCAGCTATCAGCTATCAGCTATCAGCTATCAGCTATCAGCTATCAGCTATCAGCTATCAGCTATCAGCTATCAGCTATCAGCTATCAGCTATCAGCTTTTGAATAAAAGAGGTAAGCAAAAGTTTAATCTCAGTTCCTTGGCCTTTCGGCCAAGGAATTCATTGTATTTGGCTTTGAGTCCGTTGAACTCCTAAGCCGGATAGCTTGTTTTAAGCTGACCGCACCTCAAGTAGCGTGAGCTTTTAGCTCACGGCTGACCGCTGACGGCTGAATGCTTACATCTGATTAGCCTTTCAGTCCCTCTAACCAACTGGATAAATCCGACCCATCGGAAAAATCGAACAATGCCTCACTCAGTTGATCTAAATCAGCAGCAGATAAGTTGTTGATGACTGATTCTAGAGTAGGCTCGATTGTTCCAACCTGGCGTTTCAACTGACGCATAATTAGCTCCAGTTTTCCTTGCTGTAAGCCTTGCTGTAAGCCTTGCTGTAAGCCTTGCTGTAGACTTTGTTGGACTTTCTCTTCTCCCCAAGGTAATAAATGTCCAGAGCTATCCCACCACCGTAACCAATAGTTGGTGATTTCTGATTTTTTACCGTACCATACTCCCAGAAACAAACCCATAGATTCAATCCAGTAGCGTCCATTAGCATCGGGTTGTTGAAGGGTATAGCTTCCTGAATTAAGCGATCGCATTTCCAAACTTCCGGACCCTGGGTCAAAAATCACATAAATTGGTACTTGTAGGATTTGCTCGTAAAAGTACCATTTGCCATAGGGGTAACGGGGGTTCATGGAATATTCTCCTTGTTCCTTTTCGGATAAGAATTCCATAACCACTGCTGGTACCTCTCCTTCGGTGTGAGGGGTATAGCTACGGCGAATCACCCCTGGTAACACAGGAAACACAGAAGGTACATAAAACCAGTCCGGTGCTTTGACTACTGTTTTACCGTCCACATTGGCACAGAGTCCAAAGTTGGACGCAATCAGCATTGAGTTAGTGATAAATCCGGCTAATTCCAGAATCTCTCGCAGGATAGCCGCTAATAAGGGATGATAGAGATTTTCCACTGGGTCATCGGGTAATTGAAATTCGTCGGGGAGTTTTTCCCATCGGATAATGGGTTCGGCTTTCGTTTGAGTCATAGCCATATCGGGTGTCTTTATATCTTTAAGGTAACGAAAAACTTAACTTTGTTTGTTTGAATAGAGTTTTGAAGAGACTGCCGAGTTTTGAGGGTTTAGTTTTGAGTAATAACGACAGATTTTAAAATTTTATTATATTTATAGATTACAATTAATGTTAACTACTAAATTATTAAACACTAACTACTAATGACAAAGAAAACACTTGAAACCGCTACCTATGTCGAAGCAATGGCGCAACTCCTTGATTTAGACCTTAAGCCCCAACACCGTCCTGGTGTTATCAAAAACTTCGCTAAAATTTATGCGATCGCATCTTTAGTGACAGAATTTACCTTACCTGATGATATCGAAGCTGCTCCGGTATTTAAACCTTAGGATGCTGATTTTTTTTCTAGTAAATTAGAAAGCTTATTGGTTTATAACCGTTACTAAATCATCATAATAATAGTTTAAATTGGGATGCTAACCGTGAAACAAATTGATGATGCTATTGGAATTGCCACTGGGATTCGAGAAGGTCAAGTCACCGCAAAAACAGTTATTACTAACTGTCTCGAAAAAATCACTGTCCGTAACCAATCCCTTAACTGTTTCACAACGGTTACCACTGACCAAGCCTTATCCGATGCTGAAGAGATTGATCATGCTATTGCTAAAGGGAACAATCCCGGTCCATTGGCAGGAGTTCCTTTTGCAGTTAAAAACTTATATGATATTGCTGGCTTAATAACATTAGCTGGGTCAAAAATTAATGCTGAAAATCCTCCTGTTTCCCGTGATGCTACTGCTGTAACTAAACTAAAACAAGCGGGTGCTATCCTAGTCGGAGCATTAAATATGGATGAGTATGCCTATGGCTTTGTAACGGAAAATAGCCATTACGGTGCAACTCATAACCCCCATGATCTCACTCGCATTGCTGGTGGTTCCTCTGGCGGCTCGGCAGCAGCAGTGGCAGCGGGATTAGTACCAATTACTCTTGGTTCTGATACCAATGGTTCAATCCGGGTACCAGCTGCGTTGTGTGGTACTTTTGGCTTAAAACCTACCTACGGACGATTGTCTCGCGCAG
>NZ_JAAHGN010001157.1:0-2252 GCF_010672485.1 Moorena sp. SIO2C4
TTTCTGAAATGAAGCTATCGCTAGTAATTAGATAGTCATTATTAGCAAAGATCCATTTGCTTTTCCCTGTTTCACTATCCAAAAACAAATAGTTTATAGTTGAGCGTGTCGATTTGCTATAATAGGATTGGGTATAAGATTGGTCTGAGTAAAGCGGCACCATTAGATAGGTTGTGCCATCAACCTCCCTGAGATTACCCAGCTCCCACTCTTGAGAGCTTGAGCTATCGTCATTAACATTAACAATGTTAATCCCCTGGCGCTCTCTCGTAGTGCTTTTGACTATCTCGATAGCAGCAAAAGCTAAAACTGCTATTGCTAGCAATCCAGTAGCCATAATAACAATGGCATTAAAGCGCCACACAAAACGAAAAAATTTATTGTCTTCCATGTTTGTTCACCGTTGACTATTGACGGTTGACTATTGACGGTTGACTATTGCTCTGAGGAATAAGACTCAAGATCAGGTAAAATTAGGTAATATTATTATAATAGTCAATTTTTGGGAGAATAATATGATCTCTGGAGCAATCGCTTACTTTGTAATTCTAGCTGGTGCCACTGTTGTGGCTCTGACTCTATTTTTTGGACTTAGAGCAGTTAAGTTGATCTAACTACTCTTGTTTCCAAAACAATTAAAGCAGTATGGCGGGTTGAAACATTTAATTGTTTTGAGTATAGCCGCATACTGTAGCGCTATAGTTAACCGTAAGCATTCAGCAGTCAGCGGTCAGTGGTCAGCTTATTTTATTCAAAAGTACTGCGCTACGCGCACCCTGCGCAAAAAGTAGCCTAGTGACACAGGCTTCGACGTTGGGACCACCTAACCCATAAGCTGATACGCGACACGCTGATAGCTGAATGCTTACAGTTAACCAGCTATACTTACACCTAGCTATACTTACCCAGATCAACTCTCTAAGTCAAACAAGCTTCAATTGTTGCTAGCACCGACTGAGCTAGAGCAGTGAGTTCATACCCCCCCTCTAAACCAAAAACAATCCGACGAGTTAGTTGCAGACAATAGTTCGTAAATAGCCCATAATCATCTGGCTGCAAGGCAATATTTGCCAAAGGATCTGCGGCATTAGCATCATAACCAGCACTGACAATCAATAAATCTGGCTGAAATTTGGTTAAAAATGGCATCACTTTCTGTTCAAACATAGGCTGGTAATCTGCTAACGTGCTGCCTGGTGCCATGGGAAGATTGAGGACATTATTGTGAAACCCCTGTTCACTGGCTTGGCCTGTACCAGGATAGCAAGGGGATTGATGAAGGGAGATGTAGGCAATGCGAGCATCTCGTTCCACAACATCTTGAGTGCCATTGCCGTGATGGACATCCCAGTCTAAGATGGCAACCCGTTCGACTTCCGATTGCTCTAAGGCGTAGTAAGCTGCGATCGCAGCATTGGAAAATAAGCAAAACCCCATCCCTCTCTGACGTTCAGCATGATGACCAGGGGGACGGGCTAGAACAAAGGCTGAATTATTGGTAGTGAGGACTTGATCTACCGCATCTAGCCAAGCACTAACGGCGAGTAGGGCAACATCGTAACTGCGGGGGGATATCCCTGTGTCCGCATCTAACCTGCCACCATTACTCCTAGCAATTTTTTCAACTGTCTCAATGTAGCGCTGGCTATGAATTTGTTGTACTAGAGGCATCACTCGACGAGTTTCCACCGCTGTCGGTAACTGCCACTTAATTTGGTCAGCCCAAGGTGCAGCTTTGATGGCATTCACAATCGCCGTTAAACGTTCTGGTCGTTCTGGGTGAAACCGACCGTTATCGTGTTCAAGAAACTCATCGGAGTAAATGACAGGGAACATATTATAGCACGATTCAGCCAAAATTATGGAAAAACGTTTTAGAGCAAGGTACTTGTGAATAGATTAACCTTTCCGATTATTTCATCAGGTGATCCCTAAACAGACCAAACACGACACCAAAAGCGATCAGAGCTAGAGCGAGGCTGGCAGGGATTAAATCTGGTCTCAAAATGAAGGCAAAAATAGCTAAGCCGATCAAAACATAGGATAGTTTCATCAAAAACTCCTTAGTTGTTGGGAACTTCTGAGGTTTAGTCAGGGAAGGAAAACAATCTGGTGGTATAGACCGCCAGTCAACATCAGCAAGAAGAGGTGAATGTCCTAAGCTGCCCTAGGAAATTTTCGGTCTTTTTCCCATAATTTTTGCACAAGAAGCGCGAATCTGCTCATTGTCTAAGGCTTGCCCGTGGTTCTGT
>NZ_JAAHGN010001158.1:0-2246 GCF_010672485.1 Moorena sp. SIO2C4
GGGTGTATATCATGTCTGTCATCCCATAATAGTTAATCAAGCGGTAAGCAGCAGCAAGATCTACACGTAACTGTCGTTCTTCTTGGGAATAAAAGGTAGTTATGGAATTATTTATATTAGAGTTTTTCATTTTTACAGTAATCTATAGCAATTATACAACTTGTGAGGTACAAATTTATCGGTTTTAGGGAGCAGGGAGCAGGCAATAGGCAATAGGCATGCTAGCAATAGGCAATAGGCATGCTAGCAAGAGTGAAAAAATCCTGTGTACCTCATAGCTATGAGAAACGCTATTTTCATCTTAAAGGGGTGACTATTTTATTAGTCAATATCTCGACCTAGTTGCTTTTTGGGCGAGTTGTCGCCCCCGCAGACTTTATCTAATTTAATTATTGTGGTCTCTATTTTTACTTTTTGTTAGTTGTGGGATTCCATGAAATCACATTATCTCTGCTTTTATATCATCTCAGGATAATTACTCTTAATAAAAATATCCCCCATCTCCCCATATTCCCCTCCTGGGAGGGGTTAGGGGTGGGTTCCCATCTCCCCAGACTTTTATGATGGGTATTCAACCGAACTTGATATTATTTGTTTCCCCCTCTGCCAGTCTCCCATGCCACAATCGCCTCAGTTAAACCTTCTAAAGTATATTCAACTGCTTCTACATCTACCCGGCCTAACAACTGGCGACAGCTTTCGGAAGTTTGGAAATCGAGGCGATACAGACATCCTAGTTTTCATGTTATCCTGTCAGCCGAATACGTTTTTCGATCCTTGATCCAGGTGTTGTACATGGCCCATGTTGAACGGGCACATCTTGCTTTTGCATCAAAGTACAAATTCTCCGGTTCGTAGTTCCTAGATGGTTTCAACAAAAGCCCGTTGCACAACTTTTGACGGCTTGATAATTTTCAACATAGCTTATAACTTTTTTTTGCAAATACGCTTCTCCCATTTTTGCCCACAGTGGCATGAATCTCATATTTAGGTTGTGTGGTTGAAACATCCCTCTCAATTTTAACTTTAATGAAGTCACCAGCTTCTAGTTTTAGGGGTTTTTCAAAAAGTTTAGCATATCTAACTAACCAACTTGTTTTTTGTGACAATGTATCAATGACTGTTTCTCTGTCTACCCAGAGATTTATATAGAAAATAAATCCATCAAATAAGCTTGGTTTTTCAATAATAAATTCTATAGTTTTATCATCTATCATTGTCAAATTTTCAGCAAAAACTATATTTTCAAATTCTTGGGGTTCGGCAATCAGGTTACAAACGGGGAAATTACAGGTCAGATAAGTTCTTGGTTTAGAAAAATTAAAATCATCACTTAAGTTTATTATAACATTTTTCATGATTAACTTCAGAAACAAATTAACGATTTGCTGATATGGGGAAAGTTTCAATGGTGATACAGGAGCTATTTTCGTAATGCACTGGTACGGAATAAACTCGGCATTTGGCTTCAAAAATCTCTCTTTAGCATCGTTAACTGCTAGCACCATACCTTCCCGGCTACCTATAGACCCGACAATTTCATGAACCAATATATCGCATTTTTCTTCTATCTCTATATCTTGTGAAAATCCTTGATAAATTTTAATTTTTTCTTCTAGATTAAGTTCTTCGAGCAGTTTTTTTGACTCTGCGAAAGCTTTCTCATTTTCTTCTATTGTGTAAATCTTTTTTACTCCTGCATCTACACAAAATTTTGGTAACAATAATGCTTTGCCCGTGCCAATTTCAACAGCTACTTTGTCTTTTACTTTTTCAGAAATTACTTTTCTATAGGCTTGGGTTCTGATTTCATCATTTTCCATCAAATCATACATGGCATTTATATATAAATTATTGTTTTCATTGATCGAATTAATCTTATCGAAGCCACTTAAGAAGACAAAATTTAGATTTTGGAAGAATTTGAAAATATCCGATCTAATAGTCATGCTCTCAACTTACTCTCTACTTATATTCATCTACAATAATATTATATTATCAATAAAATGGTAAGCCAATCTAGATTATTTTTCGGATTGATTGGCATTGCAGAAAACTCACTATTAAGACTTAGTAGCCCCGGTTCCGATCAATTGCATTCTCCAATGGTCTGCCCTCGCGACTGCAATCGATTGTATCCACAATGCGAGCGGCTAGCTCCTTAGGGTTACCCACAGCAGCAATATGGGGAGTTACTATAATGCGCGGATGAGACCAAAAAGGATCGTCATTGGGCAAGGGTTCCT
>NZ_JAAHGN010001159.1:0-2238 GCF_010672485.1 Moorena sp. SIO2C4
TATTCGCTTGACCTATGATCCGGCGAAGAAGCAGGTCAGGCTCTGGCAGCGGGTTACCGGTCCGAAAGGCGATGCCGGCAAGGCGGTCGAGCGATCGGCGGGTGCATCACTTCATAGCGCAGCAAACTTACCCTGAGCTGAGCTTCCAGAATCCGATTATCCCGTTCATTGGCCGTGCGGAACATGAGAGTAGGTACTCCATTATGGGGCGTAATCACTGCCCTACGACTGAAGATGACTCTGGCAGTAGGGCGAGAGAAGCGGGCAAACATTAGTCCCGTTGCCATAGCTAGAGCCATCAAACCCACTAGAGCTTCTATGGTAACAATGATATTAGCATAGGAGGTCACGGGATACATGGCACCATAACCAATGGATGCCATGGTCTGAACGCTGAAGAAAAAGACATCGAAAAAAGAACCTGGACGGGCGTTTTCAATACAATTTCCTCCAGCTAGGTACAATAGGGCAAAGACGATGTTTATAGCTAAATAACAAACCGCAATTAGTCCGAAAAACATTGGCCAATTAACGGTCAGCATTATATGATAAGGGTCACGCCAATGGTTATGGGATGACCCTTTGATAATTACGTCTAATTGTCTAGGTCTAGTCCGTTTAGCGATGCGCATCTTAGTTAGTTTAAACTTGTTAATTGCAATTTAAATTGGTTATTTTACCGTAAGCTCTTAGCTATCAGCCTGTCGCGTATCAGCTATCAGCTATCAGCCTATGGTCACGCTAGGATAACAGCTTTTGAATAAAATCAGCTGACGGCTGAAGGCTGAAGGCTGAAGGCTGACCGCTGAGTGCTGACTGTTTACTATTTTTTAAAATATTTATCGATTGATTAGTGTTTTATTAGGGTCTAGTAGGGAGTAGCCTGGTGGTGCGTTACGGGACGGACTGTTCAAGGCGCAAAGAGGCGGAAAATCAGAGGCTTTCCGTCCCGATGCTGCTGGCGAAATATTTCGCGAACTTACCAAGAAGCCCGATCAGCCCTCACCCCCAGCCCCTCTCCCAACCTTGGGAGAGGGGAGCAGATTACGGCAGAATAAGGGTTTCACGAATTCGCCAGCAGCGTCCGTCCCTAACGCACCATCTGGTCAAACGGCAAAAATGAGATGCACCCAAAGCGTTCGCTTAGCGGCTCTTTAGAGCATCGCATTTTTCCTTTAGATTTCCCCATCTGATTTATTCAGTCACTTGACCACTAACTAATGCCCATCCTGTGGTGACCTGACCGTAAGCCCAGGTAGCGTAGGGAACTATACATAACTTAATTAACCAGGGTATCACCATGATTGCGCTAAATATCATCAGCCCTAATACCTTGCTCCCGATTTTATGAATTCCGTTCACCAACTCCTGCACCCCTGCTACAATTTTTTGGGAATCTTCTCTAAGGGAATCGAGGTTAGGAATACCGCTGACAATAGTATTAAAAACCCTAAGTATTTCCAAATTATCCTTTAAAACTGCCTTGACCTGTTGCAAACCAACCACTGGTACTTCAAACCCAGGAATAGTAGGCATAGCCACTGAAACCTCTTTCATTTCGATATTCACCTTAGGCGGAAATCCACCCCCCAAGTTGACATCTGGTTTCACCGGAAGATTAACATCTGGTATGCCAAGATCAGGCAAACTCACTCCTGTAGGAATCTGTTCAACTATCTCGAATGCTTCTTGCACTTCTGCGTTTATTGTTTTGATCGGTTCTATGATAGAAGCAATTTCCTCTTTGGCTTTTTGAGTACTTTCCTTCACTTCCACTAGAGTGTTATTGATTTCCACTAAAGGGCCAGTAACCAGACTCTTGATGTCATTTAAAATTGTTAAAAAAGTAATCAAAAATACCACTACTATGATAATCGGGATTAAGGCATAGATAATCATGACTATACCATTAAGTCGTTGCCTTAAACCACTGCTTTGATCAACTCTCATCGTCTTACCTCTATTATAGCGTTTATCGCAGTTATGAGGTACGGTTTTAAACCTCAAAGTCCCCCTTATTAAGGGGGATTTAGGGGGATCACTTTGTACCTTATGGGATATATAATTGCTATATCTTACCTGCTCCGAAGCTCCCTATTGAGATACTCCCCTGATTAATTGCCATCCAGCAGTTACCTGAGGGGAAGCCCACTTGATATATTTCACAACCAACCAGGGTAGTGAAAGCATGACAGTCCCTGCCAACAGGATGATCATAATAGATCGGAAAGAGCCACA
>NZ_JAAHGN010000116.1:0-11360 GCF_010672485.1 Moorena sp. SIO2C4
TCTACTGGGGGGATGAAACTTTCAGCTCCTCTAGAATTGCTGGCTATTCAGCGGAAGAAATTATCGGGGATATCTACACAGGTCAAGTGATTAGCGCTACAGAATTACAAAAATACCAGACCCCTAATTCTGAGCGTAGCCTCGCCAATACCTTACGAATTATAGGGGAAGAAGCGCCACAACACCCGCCAGTTTACTATATTTTAGCCCGATTCTGGGAACAATGGCTTGGTAATTCCCTAGCACTCAAGCGCACTTTACCTGCTTTGATTAGCTTGCTGGGATTACCCTGCCTCTACTGGTTGTGCTTAGAACTATTTGGGACATCCTTGACCCGATGGCTTGCCGTGTCCCTATTCGCTGTTTCACCAATCCATATTTTGTATGCCCAGGAAGTTCGGGAATATAGTCTGTGGACTGTGAGTGTCTTGCTATCGAGTGCTTCCCTATTACGAGCGATGCGAGTCAACAGTAGGGTGAGTTGGTGCATTTATGCCCTTTCTGTAGCGCTATCTTTCTACTCTCATTTATTTTCAGCACCGATTATCCTAGGTCACGGCATTTATGTCCTGATCATCGCAGGTTGGCAAAGGCGTCAACAAGTAATTGCTTACATCTCAGCGGTCACAGCAGCACTGCTGATATTTTCACCTTGGTTAGCTGTTTTCTTGGAAAACGAACCCAGAGCTAGCAAGGAATGGGGATGGGTGATTAAAGAATTACCCCCCCTGGATCTGGGTCGATATTGGCTGAAGAATCTACTCTACGGCTTTTTTGATGTACCCCTAGGGAAGGAGTACACGTTTGACCTAACCTTTAGCTACACCCAGCCTAGAACTTACCTAGTGCTACCAATTGTGGGGCTAGTGATTTATGGGCTATATTTTCTCTGTCGCTATACTCCAAAACAAGTTTGGCTATTTGTTTTGCTCCTGATGGGATTTACTAGTCTACCCCTAGTGCTACCAGATGTGATTTCAGGAGGCATGCGCTCAACGATTGCTCGATATCAACTCCCAACCTACATCGGGATTCAACTCACTATTTCCTATTTACTCTCCACGAAACTCAGTAAGTTTTCGATTGGTATTTGGCAAAAACGTTTATGGCGATTGACTACAGTTATATTAGTCTCTTGTGGTGTGATCTCTGGTGTGCTGATTGTTCAAGCTGAAACCTGGTGGACGAAGTACAGTGATTACTATAATGCAGACGTTGCTAATATTATTAATCAGTCTCCTGCTCCCCTTGTACTAAGCGATAGTACTCACAATCGAATTCTATCCCTGAGCCATAAGCTTGACCCCAAGGTTCAATTACAACTCATCAAAAAAATCAAAAACGTTTCAGAAATACCTGAAGAAAAATTACCAAAAGTATCAGCTGAATTTACTGATATTTTTGTATTGGAAAATATTCCATCACCATCATTGCTACGCCCCAGTATGGAAAAACATAATAACTATAAGTTCAATCTGATATACGAAGGAAATATTGGCTTTAAAAAACGAAAAGTTCTGTTGTGGAAAAAAAATGATTAGATTGATTAGTCATTAGTCATGAGTGATTGGTCATTGGTCAAGTTGGTTTGACCTTTTGACTTTTGGTTTCACTGCACTAGCTTCCAGAGATGCTTGCGTTTATGAGCTGGTTTAACGTCATAGGGTGACTCATGTTCAAATTTTTGTCGCAGTTTTGGAGAAGGTCTATATAAGAAGACGTCACTGAAACTGGAAAAAACTGTTGGAGAATCCTTAGTTTTGATTAACTGTAAGGTCACGTTTGGCTCAAGTAAATAACTCAGAGACACTAATCGCATGATATCACTACTAATCACCAAGGGACGATTGGCTTCATTAATAATATGAGCTTCCTCAGGAGTGTAATAGTTACTGTATTTATGCCACCACGTTTCTGCTTGAGAACTAATGGCACAAGAAAGCACACCTGCTGAAATAACTGTAATAGCAACTAATCGCCATAGTTGTTGTCCTTTTATTGTATTAGCATTTAGGGGATTAATTTTTTTAGCAAGGAGGTAAGCAACAGCAAGTTGTATACCCAAGTAACAAGGAATAAAATAGCGAGCCATGCTGGAACGCTGTCCTCCTAAAATTAAATCTTGAGCAATGGGAAACATTCCGACAACGGCGATCATAGTCAAGATAAATAACCAAACCCGCTGCTGACTATGACGAAACATAAAATATATAGAATAGCCTACGATAATTACAATCAGGATATCGAAGTAAATGAGTAAATGGTCGTAGTTAAACTTTAGGTCTCGACCTGATCGCACATCAAATAAGGGATTGTTATAGCCAATCTGGATATCGAAAAACACAGAACTAAGATTGATAAGCCAGCGGGTGATAAGTTTACCGAGTGGAGTCTCTTTATCCGCCCAATCCCCCAATTCAATACCGTTTTCAATGACCAATCTTAACCAAGGAATAAAGGCGATAATCCCGAAAAGCGAAGCTAATTCATACCTAACGACTTGTTTACTAAAACGAAATTTTTCGGTGAAAATAACATAGATACCATGTCCAATAAAAACTAATCCAGAAAGCAAATAGCTGTACAGATTTAGAGAAACTGTTATGGCATAGATAACCCAACTCATCAGTGTGCTAAGACGCATCGCCCTCAGCAAGGCTATGCTGGAAAGCAATGTGGTCAATGTCCACAAGCTATATTGTCGAGCTTCCTGGGCATACAACACATGGAATGGAGAGACACACAGCAATGCGATCGCAATCCATCCCGTTAAGGGAGACTCGAACAACTCCAAACAAAGCCAATAAATGCACGGCAAAGTCAACAGACTAATCAAGGCAGGTAAACTTCTCATCACCGTTACGGAATAACCGAACAATTTTGCCCAAAAGTGAGCCATCACAAAATATAACGGTGAATGTTGTGGCTCATGTAACGCTAACCCTTGGATCGTGTCACCTACATCTTTGTTATCATTAGGACGCTGATACTGCTGTAAATCTTTAACATTAATTTGACGACCATCAATTTCTTCGATAATTTCTGCTTTGGTATAGCCAGAAATTCGCAAGGATGTATAGGCTTCATCAATCCAATAGACTTTTTTGTCAATATTGACTAATCGAAAAACTATCCCCAGGAGTAAGATAATAAGAATTAAATACTTAGACCATTGACCAGATGTAGGTCGATGAAATTTTAGATGATTTCCCATGACTTATCGGGGTAGGGGTTATTAATTGGTGGCCTTTGAGCAGAGGTTAAGGATTGGATAAGCTTTGGGAAAATTAAGTTAGCCGTTTCAGGCAACACCAAATAGTAAAGCTTACCCCTCAGCAGCAGTATGGCAAGACTAAATTCATGGCCAGCACTTTCAAACCGTAGCCGAATCGTGATTTAAGACTGAAACTTGGAATTTAGGCAAGGGAGCAGTGAAAGCAATACCAAAGGCGGGATATGACGACTGGTAGTTATGCCTTAGTTAGAAAGATTATCAGCCAACGACACAGGATTAGCCATCGTATTGATCAGTAATTTACATATCTTGACATAAATTCGTTCTGTTCAATGAATTCTAGCAACTTACCTGTATTATGGAAGATAAAATCCATAAAAGTAACCCTGGGGAAGCATAGGATGATTTATCGGATGAATGACGTCAACAACTCACCGCTAAGTCTTGTCAGACTATAGCGGGAGCTTGTGAAAGCTCATAGTTGACCAGACTAAGACCTAGTAATGGTCTACGTTATTCGAGTCATAACACCTGTAGATGCGTGCCAGTCTTCAGCTCTGTTGTTAACAATTAAACATCTGTAGTGAGTTAAGGAAGTGTTGTTAACCTGAAAAGCTCTTATAACATTGTCGTTCGCGCAAGCGTGTGCTTTGCACAGGCAAACTTTACCCACTTGTGGAGTGTTCAAAGTAATGCGAGTGTTCGTGCTAGATAAAAACAAACAACCATTAGATCCATGCCATCCAGCACGGGCTAGGGAGTTACTTAAAAAAGGGAGGGCTAAAGTCTTTAAGCGTTATCCATTTACTATCATCCGGCAAGACAGGGATGTTGATAATTCTGTTACTCATCCACACAGAATCAAGATAGACCCTGGATCTAAAACAACCGGGATTGCCATCGTTCAGAAAAAAACTGGACGGGTCACAAGCGCCTTGGAAGTTAATCACAGAGGACAGAATATCAAAAACTCTCTGGAATCCAGAAGAGCTTTAAGGCGAGGTAGGCGAAATAGAAAGACTCGTTACCGCAAACCTCGGTTTCTCAATCGAAAACGCCCAGAAGGGTGGCTGGCTCCATCGCTAATGAGTCGAGTATTTAATATTGAGACTTGGGTAAGACGGCTAAGGAAGCTGTGCCCAATAACCACCATATCTCAAGAATTAGTCCGGTTTGATACTCAAAAAATGCAAAACCCAGAAATATCGGGTGTAGAGTATCAACACGGTGAACTGTTTGGGTTTGAGGTGAAAGAATATCTGCTTGCCAAGTGGGGTCATAGCTGTGTTTACTGTGGAGCAGAGAACGTCCCCTTGGAGGTTGAACACATTACTCCAACATCTAAAGGAGGGACTAATAGAGTCAGCAACCTAACCTTGGCTTGTCGGCCTTGTAACCAGAAGAAAGGTAGCGATCCGATTGAGAAATTTTTACGTAAAAAGCCGGAACTTCTAAAGAAAATACTGGCCAAGGCTAAATCCCCCTTGAAAGATGCAGCAGCAGTTAACTCAACTCGCTGGGAAGTATGGAGGAGGCTGCAACTGACTGGATTACCTGTTGACACAGGTTCTGGTGGTCTGACTAAGTTCAATCGTCAAACCAGAGAGATTGAGAAAACGGGAGCATCCCAATTTGGCACGTTAGCTCTTTTTAGGGGGCTGAAACCCTTGAAATATCGTTGCTTTGGGTAATATTGTTTCCAAAATGGGATGCTCCCGAGAAAACCCATTGGACTGATGCTGCTTGTGTGGGTAAATCCACTCCTCAGACATTACTACTAAATGGAGTGAAACCGCTAATAGTTACAGCTAAAGGTCACGGGGTGCGCCAAAGATGTCGTCCAAATAAATATGGCTTTCCAAAGGCTCATGCACCTGCCGCTAAGTTTTTCAAAGGTTTCCAAACGGGCGATATTGTTAAAGCTGATATCAAGGGAGGGAAGTATGCCGGTCAATACACAGGACGAATAGCAATTCGCCATCGTCCTAGTTTTGCACTCTCTACTCCAGAAAAGAAAATTGATGTACATCCAAAGTATTTACGAACAATTTTCAAGGCTGACGGCTATGAATACGCGAGTCAAATTAATCAATGATTCGCGCTTGGCCATAGGCCACGCTACGCGAACGCTGGCCGTAGGCCACGCTACGCGAACAATTTATTCTCCTGCGGGAATTCCCCGGAGACGAAACCTTAGATAGTGGAGCCTTTAGAGTCAGTGGGCTATGCAGAAAAGGCTTAAATCTTTTTTAATAGCGATGCAGCGCGGTCTTGGGGAGGCAGTGCGGTCTTGGGGGTCTCCCCCATGAGCAACTGCCGTGGTTTCCCCCATGAGCGACTGCATCAAGACAAGGCTCCACTATCTTACGGTAACTTTAAACCCGCTAAAACTGACGTTTATAACGGGAGTCCCCTTCCCGTATTTAAGATGGATCAACGAAAGCTTTTATCACTGTTATGTCATGGCTCAATATTTTTTAGCTCTCTGGTGGTCTCTATTGCCATCCCGATAGTCATTTTTTTGGTCACCGAAGACTCAGTGGTCAAAGAAAATGCGAAAGAAGCTCTGAATTTTCACATTTGCCTTTATATATATGGGGTGATTTGTCTGATACTGACTGTGGTGATTATTGGGATTCCGCTGCTAATTATATTAGGGCTTGTCAGTCTAATTATGTCCATAATTGCCTTAGTCAAGGTGCTGGAAAATCCTAATCAGCCCTATCGCTATCCGTTTATTTTTCGGGTGCTTTGACATGCCATGGCATAATTGATACAACGTTTGGGAGATGACAGTATTGATAAGTTAGGGTAATTTATCGTCAAAGATTTTACTGACTATTCCGAATCATGAAGCGATCGCTTGTCCGTATTTCCGTATTCATATCATTACTAGGGTTTACTCCATCTCCTGGTATAGCAGCTCCCCCTAGAACTCCAGACCAAACCGAATCGTGTGAAATCTTAGTGATTGGAGGTGGATTGGCTGGTGCGGCGGCTGCCTATGAAGGCTTATTGGCAGGGCAAACGGTGTGCTTGACTGAGATTACCGACTGGGTAGGGGGACAAATTTCTGCCCAGGGAACCTCTGCTCTGGATGAACGACCCACTCAGCGATCGCGTTTATTCTATCCTAAGGGCTATCTAGAATTACGCGATCGCATCAAACGCTACTACCGTCAACTCAATCCTGGGGACTGCTGGGTAAGTGAATCCTGTTTTCTACCCCGTGATGCTCACCAAATCCTGTTTAATATTTTACGAAAGGCGGCCAAACGGGGAAAAGGGAGATTAAAATGGTTTCCCTCTACTGTAGTTAAGGAACTAGAGATTAGCGCCGATGGCAAAACTATTGACAGTGTGATTGCTATTCAACACAAAAGTACTGCTGATGCTCCTGGCCTGAACACTTTTCCCCTATCTCAAACCATTGAAGATTGGTATAGCTACGAGAATTCCTCCCGCTTTGAGAAAAGCATTTTGCGCATTGTCCCCCAACAGACCCAAGACAATAGTTCTAATTGGTATATTATCGACGCAACAGAAACTGGTGAAATTATTGCCCTAGCTGACGTTCCCTACCAGTTGGGGATTGACTCCCGCTCCTACCTAAACCCTTCCGCATCTAGTGCTACTGACGACCCCTATTGCACCCAAGGCTTTACCTACACCTTTGCCATGGAGCAAACCAAGGAGCCTCAAACCCAAGAAATGCCTTCGTTTTACCCGCAATACCAACCCTACTACAGCTATGAATTACAACGGCTAGCGGACTTTGAAGGAGTATTCACCTATCGGCGAATTTGGAGTTCTAAGCGGGGTAAACGGATCCGATGGGGGGTTACTGCTCCTACTCCAGGAGATATTTCCATGCAAAACTGGACATGGGGTAATGATTATCGTCCTGGCACTTCAGAAGATAATCTAGTGTACACCCGTCGCCAATTACGAACCAGTGGTCAACTGGCTCCTGGTGGCTGGATGGGAGGCTTGCGCACGGAAAGTCTACGGAAAGGAGAAGAAAATGCTCTCGGTTATTACTATTGGCTAGTGGCAGGGACTACCGACTCCCAGCTTGGGGATGGGGTAAAAGAGCCTCATCCCAATCACCGCTATCTAACCGGGTTAGATTCTCCGATGGGGACAATGCATGGGTTGTCTAAGTATCCCTATATCAGGGAAGGAAGGCGGATTATTGGACGCCCTTCCTTTGGCTATCCTCAAGGCTTTACTATATCTGAAGTGGATATTTCCCGCCGTGACTACCAGGATGAGTATTATCGGCAGACTCTCTCACCAGACGAATATCGCCGCTTGTGGGCAGTACTGGCTGGATTAGAAGCACCCTCTGTGATTCAAGGTAAAATCCAGCCAGATCAAGTCAGCCAACGCAGTCGCTCTACTATCTATCCTGATTCTGTGGGTATTGGTCACTATGCCATCGACTTTCATCCTTGTATGACCTTAAGTCCAGCAGAAACCCCAGGAAACACCGAGCGTCAAGGGGAACGGCGGGGAGCAGGTCAAGCCTATCCGTTCCAAATTCCCCTGCGAGCGATAATTCCCCAGAAAATTGACAACCTATTAGTAGCAGGTAAAAGTATTGCTACCAGTCACATTGCCGCTGCTGCTTATCGCGTGCATTCCTTTGAATGGTCATCCGGTGCTGCTGCTGGTACAACCGCTGCTTTTTCCTTAGAAACTGGGATAGCACCTTACCAGCTTGTACAAGAACCCCTCTTCCAACAAACCCAACTCCAAGCTCTACGCCAGCAGTTAGAAAAAAACGGTAATCCCACCGCTTTCCCAGACACGTCCATTTTTAATCAAAATTGGGAGGATTGGCGTTAAAGGGACACAGTTTACTAATAGTAATTATCTTTAGTAGGCTACGTTTTTACATACATTGATAATGGCTCTTCCATAGATATTATGCTAAATAACCGCCCAAATCAATTATCGCCTTACTGGGCAATTATTTGACTTTATAAACAGTTTTTTTAACTGTTAAAGTAATTCCCAGTAAAGCTTTCAGCATAAGGGAAATTAAAATTAGCATCAACTTGTAACAAAGAGCATTTATTATCTGTTTCTCAATAGTAATAAGTCATGATTGTGCCATGACTTATTACTATGATGAATTAGCGACAATAATGCTAAAGATAGTTAGTTAGTTAGTAATTGGTCATTGGTAATTAGACTACTATTCCCTATTCCCTATTCCCAGAAGGTATTTGTAGCCAACATTCAATAGCCCGATGGTAGTTTTGATAGCGGGTTGATTAACCTGACTTAATATTATTTGCCGACCAACTTCACCATTCCAATCCCACCAAAATATAGACCAAGTACAGCACCCCCCAGTAAACTTTGAGTGAGAGGATCTGTCGAAGGAGTCAGCACTGCTCCCAAGATAGCTGCTCCTAGGACAACCGTGCGCCAACCAGAAAGCATTTGCTTGGAAGAAACAATTCCAAAAAATCCCAGTAACATTTGAATAACTGGGATTTGAAATGCCAAGCCAGTACTAAACATCAACAGTAAGACAAATTCAAAATACTTATCAATTGACCACAACTGCTCTACTACATCTGCTCCGTAACTGATAAAGAAATTCAGAGCAGCAGGAATTAGAGCAATGTAGGCAAATACCAAGCCTAGGAAAAACAGAACCGTTGAGCCTAAAACCACAGGTCCAATGAAGCGTCGCTCCCGGCGAGTCAACCCTGGTAAAACAAATAGAAGGATTTGGTAAAGAATAAAAGGACTAGCCACCAGTAAGCCACTATAGCCAGCCACTTTCAAGGACACAAAAAAGTATTCCCCTGGAGCCAGTTGCAGAAACTTGACCCCCCTAGCTGGAATTTCCAGCAACTGAACAATCGGCTTAACTGCGACAAAGCAGCCAGCCATGGACAAAAATACAGCAATCAGCGAGTAAAAAATCCGCTTTCGCAACTCCTCTAAATGGTCGAACAGAGACATCTCGACATCATTAGGTACCTCGTCGAGATAGGTCTCAGGGTCTTTGAGAGTATCCAAACTTTCCTGGGGAGGAGTATCTAACTCAGAAGGCGTCATGGATTTTGATTGGCTTAGGGAACGTTCACTATTGTATCTTCTTGTATCTTCCAACGATTGTGTGGGGATAATTCAAACTCGACGATAAACGCGATAGTTAATCTTGGGAAAGATATTGTCAATCTCCTCGACCTTCTCCAGCCAGCCTGCATCAATCTTGCCCAGCTTGATATCATCGTAAAGCTTATTAAACCGCATCAAATGCGATCGCGTTCGTCTAACTGCATAAGGAACCATTGTCTCGGTGCGCATAATAAATGCCCAGTCTGACGATTGCGCTAGTAGTAACTCTCGCGCTGCTTGATTTAATGCCTTCCACTCCAACTCGTCTGTAGCTTCCAACTTTGACAGCTCAATCATCCGTTCTGTGGCTTTGTGCAGATGAGGGTAAATCCAGGTATTGGTTTCATTGAGCCAGTATTCATGGAACCCCTGATACCCCCAGCTAGATTGAGAAGGCTTACAGACTTGTTGGATCGGATGATTCCGCAAATAATCTGCCAAATGAGTCATTTCATAGGTGTTCTGGTCATACCACGACTTACGGAGCAAGACATCCAGAAACCAAGGACCTTCGTACCACCAGTGACCAAATAACTCTGCGTCATAGGGAGACACCACAATTGGAGAACGCTCTATTATTGCTGCTAGATGTTTAACCTGCTGCTGGCGATTAAACATGAAATTTCCAGCATGTTCCGCAGCTTTGTCTTTTGCCCAATACGGATCATACAGTTGCTTTTCCCCTAATCCTGTACCACGGTCTGTAATTTTGTGATACTTTATACCCGTATTCTTCCGCTTTCCATGGGGCATAATATAAGGTTTAATGTAATTATAATCTGCTTCCCAGCCTAAATCCTTGTAAAATTCCCGATATACTGGATCCCCTGGATACCCGACTTCCGAGGACCACACCTGCTGGGATGACTCATGGTCACGACCAAATGCAGCAACTCCTGTCTCAGTATAAATGGGGGCATAGGTACCAAAACGTGGTCGGGGACGAGCGTAGAGAATACCATGACTATCCATCATAAAATAGCGCAAACCAGCATCTGCTAGCATCTCCTCCATCCCTTCGTAGTAAGCGCATTCCGGTAACCAGATGCCCTTGGGCGGACAGCCAAAGTTTTGCTCATAATGTTCACAAGCCACCCGAATTTGAGCCCAAACTGCTTGGGGATACATCTTCATCAGAGGAAAATAGCCATGGGTAGCACCGCAGGTGATAATTTCCAGGTTATTACTGTCTAAAAATTTTTTAAATCCCTTGACTAAATCCCTTTCATAGTGTATCCATGTTTGGCGAATAGTGCTGAACTCTTGAACATAATGTTGGGCTAGGTAACGGATATGACCATTATGCTGATTATGCTCAACCTCCTTCTTGGCTAGTTCTTCGAGCAGTGACAGATGGCGCTCATAACGTTCTTGTAGTAGTGGATCCCGTAGCATTGACACTAAAGTTGGTGTCATACTCATGGTTATTTTGAAGTCAATCCCATCCCGCTTTAATCCCTCAAAAACATGTAGTAGGGGAATATAGGTTTCAGTAATGGCTTCAAATAGCCACTCTTCTTCTAGAACATAATCACTTTCTGGATGCCTAACAAACGGTAAATGGGCGTGAAGGACAAGAGCAACGTAGCCAATAGCCATGATCAAGTAGCAGCCGTGGATAGGTTTTTAAAGGAGAACTGACGCAATCCGCGATAATGTTACATTATTTTAAGATTTTAGTCTCAAATAGACCGGGAAAGTGGCAGAAAAGGGCTGGTTAGTACCGAGACTATAAAATAATAAAATAGATATTAAATTGTAAGGAAGCACACATCACCAACAAAAAATAACAAATCTTAGTCTTATTCCAGCCTTATTGGTTAAGAGTGCTAACACCAAATTGCATGCAGGCAGCTACACAAACACACACGAACTCCCCAACCTTTCTACAACTGCTGCTGTTTGTCGATGAACGTCCCGGTTCCCGTAAACAGCTCCAGTCTATCCACCATTATCTGGAAACTCTCAAGACAGAGTATCC
>NZ_JAAHGN010001160.1:0-2236 GCF_010672485.1 Moorena sp. SIO2C4
TCTGAACTGCCGACATATGAAGGGTGTGAAGCAAAGGATGGTAGTTACATTTGTCCTCTATTACCCCAAGGATATCGGGATGTAATTAACTTACCTCCAAACAGTACAACTACAGTCCGTATTCCCTTTGTTAATCCCTTCATTACTGGTCCATTTGTCTATCACTGCCATATCCTAAACCACGAAGATAAGGGCATGATGAATAATCTGAAAGTGGTAAATACAAAAGGCTATGGAGGAGAAGAGGTGGTACCGCAAAAAGCACAGATCCAACTACGCTAAAAATGAGGAGCGTGTCGAGAATTGTCTAGATGTTTAGAAGATGATTCTTAACCTTCAACCCTACCTTCAACCCTTCAGATATTAAACTGTTGTAGGGACTTTCTAAGGAAAGTCTCTACGTTTTTTTTTCGGTTTTATCATAGCAGTCGCCAAGGGGATTAGGACAGATTGAGCGGCTGACTATTGATATATCGTGATATAGTAATAGTCAGCCTTCAGCCTTCAGCCTTCAGCCCTCTGCCTTTTGCTATAAAATAACCCTCGGGTGCATCTCATTAAAGCTGTTTGACCCGGTGGTGGGTTACGGGCAGCAACCTAACCCTGACTACGAGGTGGAAAATGAGGAAGACCCTAACGCACCCTACGCAAAATTTTCTATTACTCAGCAATGCCATATTAAAAACTAAAACTACTGCCCAATAAGGATTATACTGATTACTTTATAAAATTTTTACACAGCAAGTTCGGTAGAGCCAAAATTTTAAAACTTAGAACTCTCAAAAAGTTCATCAGGAATGCTATCGGGCAATTCCTCTTCCAGCAATCTGAGGGGAGGATACTGATAAGCAGCAATGGTTCCAACAACTACTACTAAACCGATAACAATGTCTAGAAGACCAACTCCACGACCTTGGCCAACTCCAATTATTTTTCCTATATTTCCTGCTAAAATACTATCAGGAGCCATCAGAGGTTCACAAATTAGATCGTCTAGAGGGCCAGCGATCGCATAACCAAGGGTTAAACCCAAACTAGCAATGGGAGCTTTCAAACCAAAAACCCTTCCCTGTACCTCTGGAGGTACTTTCTTTTGAAACATGACTTGCACTAAACCGCTAATAACCGGATATGTAGCTAACAAACAAAAGTCAGAAACCGTGAATAGAGACAGGGAAGGGCGTAAACCTGCCAAAAATATGAAAAGACCTGCTAGGAGGGTAAAGCCAAATATAGTTTTGATGTAATGCTCCTGAGCTTTCCAGATACTCATCATCAGGCTACCTAATACTATTCCAGAACTGCCAATGGATAAAACAATCCCCAGACCAGTAGGGGAGGTGAGAGATAAAACTAGGGGAGTAGTAAGGACATTAAATATTCCTGTAAATAAGTTATTGCTAGCAAATAAAATTAATAATGCTAGCAATCCAGGTTTGGTAGTTAGAAAATTCCAGCCATAGATAACCTCCTTCCAAAAAGATTTGTCCCCTGTCTGTTCATCTAGATTATTTAATTCCTGAAATGTAACTACCATCAAGGGAACAATGGCAAAAAATAAAGTAGCAAAGTCAATGACAATGATGCCTGGGATGTGAACAATGGGCAGCAATATACCTGCTAAAACTGGTGCAATCAGTTTAGATACACCCCGCCCCAAACTGGTTAAGCCACTGGCACGAGGTAGGTTTTCTTTTGGTACTAGCAGAGTAGTGGCAGCAGCATAAGCATTAGCCTGAAAAGTGCTGAAGCAAGAACTAAGAGCTTCGATGATGTACAAGTGCCAAATTTCTAGGTTTCCTGTGATGAATAACCAAGCTATGCTTAAGGT
This sequence comes from Moorena sp. SIO2C4, assembly GCF_010672485.1. NCBI lineage: Bacteria > Bacillati > Cyanobacteriota > Cyanophyceae > Coleofasciculales > Coleofasciculaceae > Moorena > Moorena sp. SIO2C4. Next base: position 1,832 of record NZ_JAAHGN010001160.1, read on the forward strand.
GCAAAGACCAGCACAAAAATCAGCGATAATCATCGTCCAGCGACGGCTCCAGCGGTCTACAAATCCCCCTGCGATTGGGGAAATGAGTAGACTAGGCAAGCTACCACACAAAACCAGTAAGCCGAACTGGGTAACTGAGCCGGTTTCTTGAAACAACCAGACATTGAAGGCAAACTGAGTTAAGCGAGAACCTACTAGGGAGAGAAATTGTCCAATCCAGATGATCAGAAAAATTCTCATCTAGTTATACACCATTGTCATCTTTTGTGTAACAAAACGTAAGCATTCAGCCGTCAGCCGTCAGCCGTCAGCTTATTTGGCGTTGCTGATTCTGGGTATGGTTTAGCCCCCCTAGGGCGTGTTTTCTTGCCTCGGAGATCCCCCTAAATCCCCCTTAAAAAAGGA
>NZ_JAAHGN010001161.1:0-2235 GCF_010672485.1 Moorena sp. SIO2C4
TGGTTGCTGACCTTAAGGGTCACTCTCTGATCATTCACGCTCAAGGTGACAATTATTCAGATATTCCCAAACCCTTGGGAGGGGGTGGTGCTCGAGTGGCTTGTGGTGTGATTTAGCAATAGTGTTGTGCTTTTTAGTTAACAGTAACTGATGGGGAATTTGATATTCCCCATTTCTTATTCAATCCCTAAAGACTTTTGGATCAGCTTATTATTGGTTTGAATCAGTTCTTGTTGTTCTGGCCAGAATAATGTTGGTAATTCATCTATCGGAAACCACCGCAGCTGGTAACTGAGATTTGGATCAGTAGGAGTGCCGTCAATTTGGTCAGTAATGAACAAAAAATAGTAAGTCTTTTTCCAACACTGTTTGGCAAAGTCTAATCGTTCCTTAACTCCCAGTTCAGCAATAAATTTCAGGTCATTTAAGCCCGCTTCTTCCGCAATTTCGCGCTCTGCCGCCTCTAAAATGGTTTCTCCTGGTTCTACATGACCTTTGGGTAAGACGTATTCAAGTCTATTGCCTTCTTGAACAAGAGCAATGTATATCTGCTGCTCCCAACGGCGGGCAACAATACCACCAGCGGAGGTAGCGTCAGAAACTCCAGGTGGTCGTTGGTACCAAGTTTCATCAATAATCATTTTTACAGCAGTTTTCAATTGGGTCAGCTACAAATTATTAGGTTTTAGGGAGTAGGGAGTAGGGAGCGGTGCGACCCGTGGCGAATTTAATTACGGGTCAAGCGCACCGAGGGAGTAGGGGGAATAAAATTGACTGTACGTCATTACTATTAAAAATTATATAATTAGGTTGTATCCTATCCGGTTGACTACTTATCATTCTTGGTTGTTCGTCAATTTAAAATTGGAATAAAAAGTTTTAATTTACCATTGAAAGTTGTCAATTAACAATTAGCATTTAACACTTAACACTTAACTAATCTCTACTCCCTCTTATCTCTTCCCTCTTATCTCTTCCCTGTTCCCTACTCCCTACTCCCTATTCCCTAATATCTATTGCATCTAAGATCGAATCTCGTCTAACTTAGCACGCACTTTCTGGATATCTTGCCACATCAGCCACTTTGGACTACCTGGATCTCGTTTCGGATTCCGGAGTAGGTAAGCAGGATGGAGAATGGGCATACACCACTTATGCCCTTCCCATTCCATCCAGGTGCCGCGAATCTTTGTAATGCCCTTCTTGTTACCAGTTAAGCCTTTGACCGCTGTAGCACCAGTGAAAAGAATAATTTGGGGTTCTACTAGGCGAATTTGTTCCAACAAGTAAGGTTTGCACGCCTCAATTTCATTAGGAGTAGGAGTGCGGTTACCAGGAGGTCGGCACTTGACCATATTACAAATATATACATCTTGTTCAGTATCGATTTTCACAGATGCCAAAATTTTCTCCAACAGTTTCCCTGCTCTGCCTACAAAGGGCATACCAGTCTCATCTTCTTGTTTACCCGGTCCTTCCCCAATAATCATAATTAGGGCCTTAGGGTTGCCACGTCCAATAACAGCCTTAGTGCGGGTAGCTCCTAATTCGCAGCGTTGGCAAGATTGACAGTGTTCTGTCAAGGATTCCATGGTGTCGTAAGTGCCAGCAGGAATAGGGATTTTGGCATCAGTGGGGATTAGGTCCCTTTGGACATTGTTGGGCTTTGATGGGGTTAACTCTGACTCGTCAAAAAGACTAAGTTGTTCTCCGTTGGACATGAGGACTCACAGAAATTTTTGCAGGCATAAGGCACCTTACTACTAATAGTAGATTGAGGAGATTGTGAGCAACTAATTATTACAATTCTTTCTTTTGATACAGTAATCTTGACAAAAATCAGTAATTATAATACATATCAGGCAACTTCATGCCGGAGGAAGCCATGTACACTGCCCCGCTGTTTAGCGATCGCGCTGATGCCGGTGAGCAGCTTGCTCAAGCACTTATCCCCTTGGTGAGCAGGCTGCACGCTACAGGTATTGATGCAACACCTATTGTATACGCACTACCTCGGGGGGGTATCCCAGTAGCAGCACCAGTCGCTCAAGCACTGGATTGTCCGCTAGATATTGTAGTGGCAAAAAAAATTGCTACGGTTAGCAACCAAGAATTAGCAATCGGTGCGGTGACTTCCTCCGGAGTTGTACTGTGGTCTGGGCAAAGGCGATGGCCAAACAAAAATGCTCAATGGCGGGAAATACTATTAGCTCAAGCTCAAGAAAAAGCCCAAGC
>NZ_JAAHGN010001162.1:0-2232 GCF_010672485.1 Moorena sp. SIO2C4
TTATAAATACTACCCATATTAGATTAATCGGAACATCATTAGCACTTGTTAGCACTCCTTTGATAGCTATCCAAGCCCCAAGAATTTCCGAGGGAATATATTTGATCAGCCGATCAAAATAGCCATCAATCTTTGCCCTGCTCTTAGCTTCAAATTGGGTGGTAATAATTCGACGACCCATGTCAAGTATTAATTCTCCTTACTAGAGATAGGATTGAATTTCCTGATAGATGCAACTAAATAAAATTCCTTCCCGGATAGTACCAAACGATCTAGCTCGCTGAGCGTGATGCAAAGCTACTAGGGTACCATCTTCATCAAAACATGGGGCACCACTAGACCCCAAGGCAGTTTTGTTGACATATTGAACTAGTCCCCTCTCGGGATAAACTCCGGTGATCCCATCACGAGTGATAGAGAGTTTCATTGATGCACCTTCGGGATGCTGAAAAAGATTAATTCCCATCCCTTTAACAGGAAGATGATTAGGCTCCCAACGAGCAGGTTTACTATCATTGGATGGAGGACTAGTTTCTGCCACTTGTAGCAAAACGTAATCTAGTTTGTTGGTAGGACTGGAATGTAAAATCGGTTGCTGTCTGTCTAATTTAACGACCTGTCCCTCGGTTTCATTTCCCAAATCAGAGCTAAAACAGCCAAAACGCAAGACAGCATTGAGAGCATTGATGTGGATATCCGCGTTTTCATCTGGATTCAGAACATGGTAATTAGTCAAAACTAGCCTGTTGGCAATCAAAACACCAGTCCCTTCAATGCCCTGTGGGTTAATTTCAATCCGACATACAGAGCTTGCTTGTGCTATCGCTCGTTTCAGGTAGCCAACATCCCAAAAATCTGGTTCCGGTTGCCAGAAACCTTGGAGTTGTAACTCTTCCGTTGCTCCAAGCCACTCAATAGCCGGGCCAATATCCCTGATAGTATTTACTGGGGGGAGATGAATCCTAAACCTCTGCTGAAAAATGGTTTGATAAAACTCTTTTAATTCTGGATTACCTGGATTAGTCCCATAGGCTGCGATAATTAAGGGTTCTAATTTACCTCTTGACTCAGCCCATTTAATCAAACTAAAAACAAGGTGAGTAAGGTTCTCTCCCCCAGCTATGGCATTTAATTTTTCTTCTAACTCATCATCAACCATCATCGCTAAGTCATCTTTGGTGGGATAAGCACTGATAATGGCTTCGCGTAATTGCCTGCGTTGAGAACCAGTTAAATCTCTCATTAATTAAAGTGATAGCTATATCATCTACCACATAACAATGTAACAACTTTATTTTTCTGATAACAATCTCAGCAGATAAAATATCAGGTTAGTGAGGATAATCGTGGATTAACCTTGGCCGGAGGCATTCCCGAAGAGTAGAGAATCATCTTCTTGGCGGGGAACTCTAAAAGCAGTATTCATAGTGAATTATACCAGCTCAACACCCCCAAATCAGATAGCGGCGGATATTTAGCATTTACAAATAGGTCATGAACAATATTGCTGATTTTTCAGAGCATTAAAAACTATTCGGAGCTCTTTACTAGTGTTACTTGTAACCGGTTTACTGTTCCTTTTCTTTATCCATCCTAGTTTTACATCTGATTTGTAAAGTCCCCTAATGTAGTGATAGCGATCGCAAACATTGGTCAGGTACCTCCTCCTGGGTTAATGGGAGTAGGGAGTAGGGAGTAGGGATAGGGGTAAGACCATTGAAGGTACCTCTTAAGTATGAGAAACGCTCTACATTTATAGAATGTTAGATAATTGCCTGGCTTGACAGTACCCTTTCGGGTACCTTCTCAAAGGGAGGTTGCTGATGGTTTGGGGGCTGTGTGGGTCACTTGCATCTACAGCTTGAAAGCCCCACCGAATTGAGAACTGCTATATATAGTAAGGAAAACCCTAAGGGTAGCTGGGCAAGGCTTGTCAAAGCTTAATCAACCATAAAGTTTTCAGACTTCTGTCACCTTCTAGACTAAGGCAGTGGGAGAATAGAGTTATCACCAGCTAAACCATTCAAAACCCTTAAAAACCCAACTATGGCTAAAACCGTTGCTGAAGTCATGACCCGTGACCCGATCGTGGTGCAGCCCGAAACACCGATTAAGGAAGTGATCAAAATTATTGCTGAACAAAGCATCAGTGGCTTGCCAGTGGTTAACGAAGCAGGCAAATTGGTGGGAGTGATTTCAGAAACTGACTTGCTGTGGCAGGAGACAGGAGTA
>NZ_JAAHGN010001163.1:0-2227 GCF_010672485.1 Moorena sp. SIO2C4
TTACCAAGGAAGTAGTAACAGCTATTGAAATACTCTCTCCCATTAATAAACGTTCTGGAGAAGGACGCAAGCAATATGAAAGTAAACGAAATAAAGTCTTAGGCAGTTTCACTCATTTAGTAGAAATTGATTTACTGCGTAAGGGACAACCAATGCCAGTTTATCACAGCAATATTGAAACCCATTATCGAATTTTAGTCAGTCGAGGAGACCGTCGTCCTCAAGCTGATTTGTATGGATTTAATTTACCAGCTCCTATCCCCTCATTTCCGTTACCGCTGAAGTCTGGAGATACAGAACCATTAGTAGATTTACAGTTATTATTGAATAATATCTACGATCAAGCCAGTTATGATTTACTCATAGATTATAATCAAGAACCACTACCGCAATTGTCGGAAGAGGATCGGGTTTGGGTTAATACATGGTTAACGGAGCGAGAATTGCGATCGCACTAGGGTGGGGTAAGCATTCAGCGGTCAGCAGTCAGGCGTAGGGTGGGCAAATAATCTTTGAAACACCATTTGATCCGTTATCATGTCCATTTGCCCACCCGACAAGATCAGCGATCGCACTACAAGAGTGGTCAGCAGTCAGGCGTAGGGTGGGCAAATAATCTTTGAAACACCATTTGATCACTTATCATGTCCATTTGCCCACCCGACAAGATCAGCGATCGCACTACAAGAGCGAATAATCCCCCTCAGTTATCGCTGTCGGGTCATGGCAATTACTGCTTCCACTGTAAAGTCTGAGATAGTGTCAAGGGTGGGGAGTATATCAGTTCCGGCAAACACCAGTGGTAGTTCCTGGTTTTCCCAAACCCAGATTTGCTGTCGCTGAATATCGATTAGCCAAGCCAGCTTAGTCCCGTTGCTTAAGCAGTGCAGAATTTTGTTCTGTAGGTCTAATGTGCTTTGGTCAGGGGAGCGAATTTCAATTAACCAGTCTGGTGAACCTTGCAGGGGGCGATCTTGATCCCGGATGCGATCGCGTTTAACAACCACAATATCTGGTACAGGGGATAAGGGAGGAATGATGCACCGGAGTTCTTGAATCGCAACGCAAGCATGGGTTTGATTGTTGATGGCGTTTACAAGGTTACGCTGGAGGCGGGAATGAAACAATGTTGGCATCGGTTTTTGCTTCGGGTGTCCATGGATGAATTCCCAAGCAGGAGAAGCTTCTATGTTGGGTTGTTGGAGAAAAGCGTCTAAGGAGTTAGTAATGCTAGGTGATTGCATAATTAAGTTAGCTGAATAATGCTTAAATGATCCCTATCCAACAAATATTTCATGGCTCGTCTTGCGCTTCGAGGGGTAGGGTGGGCAAATAATCTTTGAAACACCATTTGATCACTTATCATGTCCATTTGCCCACCCGACAAGAGCGTAGGCACTACTCTACAAGCTCGCCGTCAGCTAATATACTTCATCATGAGAACCTAAATTAAGCAACAAAATAGCTTCTTCAGAATCTTCAGGATTTTCGATAAATTCAAATAAAATACGGTAGCTGTAGTCAATTGAACATGACCAGATATTGGATAAATCGCCTTTAAGTTTGTGGGTGTGTAAGCTAGGATGAAATGGATCTTCTGCTAACTGACGCACGGTTTTCTCAATTAGTGGTCTAAAATCTGGTCTTTTACGAAGTATTCGCTTTAAACCTCTTAGTGATTGGGGTGTCCAAGCAATTTTCATGGTTGATCGAGTTCTTCTAAGAATTGATCAACTGAGCCAAATTTTACTTTACCTTCCGCTAATTCTTGGCGAATTTCTTTGATTTCTTGCAATAGTATTTCTCTCCGTTGTAGATGGAATCTTTTGAGAAGAGTATCGAGTAATATCTCTTGCTCTTCTAAGGACAATTTTTCAACGGTTTCAATCGCTTGCTGAAAGGCTGAGGTTTTGAGCATACTTTCAAGATGATTTCCGGTTTTTTCTATTTTATCAAAATCAGCAGGGAGTAGGGTGGGCAAATAATGAATGTGGGGTAGGGTGGGCAAATAATTAAAGAAAGGCCATTTGATCACGAATCATGTCCCTTTGCCCACCCTACTACAAGAGCGATCGCACTTAAAGCAGCCCATTTCTTTCATGAATCAGATAGGATTGCTATATACTTAGAGTATACCACTTTTAGTGGAGAGCTAAGTAATGACATTTATCAGCCCTAAAACCGACTTTGCCTTCAAAAAAATCTTTGCCTCCCAGGAAAGTAAACC
>NZ_JAAHGN010001164.1:0-2226 GCF_010672485.1 Moorena sp. SIO2C4
TCAGCTATCAGCGTGTCGCGTATCAGCGTGTCGCGTATCAGCGTGTCGCGTATCAGCTATCAGCCATTGGCCAAGCTACACCGAACAGCTTTTGAATAAAATAAGCTGACGGCTGACGGCTGACGGCTGACCACTGACCGCTGACGGCTGACCACTGACCACTGACCACTGACCACTGAATGCTTACCTTTGTGCCTTGGTGGTTCCAAACCAAACCACCAATAGCATTGCCAGGACTTGGAGAGTTACTCTACTAGTAGGGGCACCCTACTACCTAAGGGCGTTTGGTGCCCAGTTTTGGGTAAGTCCTGATGCCTTAAAGTCGCAACTGAGTCACAGCAATATTACCCGAAAAACACACATCCACATCAGTACCAGGAGCGCGATCGCGTTTGTTATACTCCCCCTCATAATAGTAGTGATCCCCGTCCACACGATACTTTGTCGGTAACGGTTGAGTACTCGGTTCACAAAATACCACCTCTGGCTCAGGTGAACCCGGTTCCAAGTGAGGTAAATTCACATTCCAGTAAGTACCAGCAGAAATCGGACGATTCAACAAATCCGCCAACACCCTAGCTGTCAAACGACTGGCCACCTCCCAATTAATCACCCAAGGTTTTTTAATCCATTGGGAAATCGCAATACCTGGTATTCCCTGTATCGCCGCTTCCCTAACCGCCGCCACTGTACCAGAAATGTAAACATCAACCCCCAAGTTACCGCCAGCATTAATACCTGACAGAACCCACTTTACCTCTGGTATAATATGTGATATTGCAAGGCGAGTACAATCCGCTGGGGTACTAGAGACTGCATACTCATAGTCTGACCGACGTTGGACGTGAATCGGTTTATATGTAGTCACCTGATGGCCACAGCCTGAATGATGCTCCACCGGAGCGATAATTACAAAATTACCGTTACCGTTGACCGCTTGCTCTAGTGCTTTAATTCCGGGAGCATCTATCCCATCATCGTTCGTTAGGATTATAGTCATTAGTTTAGTCGTTAGTGGTTAGTCATTAACAGCTGAGTATGGGAAACGATCTAATCCAAGCCAAACTATCAAGGAATATCGAAACCGTATTACAAACTTAAAGTCAATCATCTCAAATTGCTTGAGCATTTGCACGCTTATACTTACTTTGGGTATAAACTTAGCTTTTGGTTTAGCTATTGAACTTAAGCTCTGATCTCCGTACAGCTAACGAGCTAATAGCTGTTTACCCAGGAAAGTAGCCCTTAAGCTGACCGCTCAATGGGTATAGCTGCCCATGAGCAGCCATCTGACAACCTCAGTTCAAAATCTTTCAAGCAACTGTTATGGCAAGTCAGGGATACATCTACAACCTTCAACCTATTGGCACACCAGGATTATGACTCAAAATAGCAAAAATCAGCCATCTACCCACTCTCAGCCAACTGTTAATTTTACCGAAGAAGAGCTGCAAGATATCTTACGCTATGCTAACGAACACGGTATTAATCCTTTTAGACTAGTCAAAGCCATTGCCCAAATTAGGAAACAGAGAATTGCTCAGGCTCACCAGAGTCAGATTCGGACCAGGGAAACTGTGTTTCAATAGAGGTTAGTGGACGGTAGTTAAAGTCCGTGTGAATTTGTTGGCCGTCAGCTTCTTTAACAAGAAGTGGTCGAGGTAATTCCTCTGCTACTCTATGCATAGTTAGGAAGGGTAAGCCAAGACACAATTAATTTTTTTTCCTTATATCTTAACACTCTCAGTGTGTATCGGATATACTGAAATAGTAATGGTAAGGTCGATACCATTAGGGAAACAAAAACTCAGAAATAATTGACTATTAAATCCCTGAAAACTGATGTTTGTAATTTAGATTCTGATCCACAAGTTTAAAAAAATCCGCTTAGTCAGGATTTTAAAATACAGTACCTTCCTAAACCCTTTGGTTATTTTAGTGACTTTTAAATAAAAACTGCTCTTTATTTTAAATGTGAATTAACGGGTTAATATCCTTGTCTTGATGCAGTCGCTCATGGGGGAAACCACGCCAGTTGCTCATGGTTTGTTCGCGTTCGCCTTTGGCGTGGCCTACGGCCAAGCGTCGCCTTTGGCGATAGTTACCGTAAGACAGGCTCGCCTTAATCAATGGAGGCGCGCTTTCCGCTTGAAGAATTAAATTACGGGGTCGCGCCTCAAGTTTTAACCCTTTTTTGCATAACCTACCAACCATAAAGGCTCAACG
>NZ_JAAHGN010001165.1:0-2223 GCF_010672485.1 Moorena sp. SIO2C4
TTCGGGAGTCGGGAGTCGGGAGTCGGGAGTCGGTAGTCGGGAGTCGGGAGTCGGGAGTCGGGGAAACGCCCTCAGCTGGGCGCACCCGTCCCTTAAATTCTTGTAGATTTGGATATCTATATTATTGGAGTTTTTTGGCAATGAAAGTACGTACTCCCCCCAAAGTTAAAAACCTACCCGGGCATCTTGCGTGGAACGAGCATCTTGCGTGGAACGGGCATCTTGCCCGTTACTGATCTTGTCGGGCAGGCAGGATGCCCACCCCACTTATTCATATTGATCCAAAGATTCAGCAATGCTGGATTTTTTACCGATTCCCGACTCCCGATTCCCGATTCCCGATTCCCGATTCCCGATTCCCGACTCCCGACTACTCTAGAGTTTTTACTGTTCAATAACTACCGCATTCAACCCGTCTAACCGTAAAGCCACTTGATAAGCTTTACCAACTTTCTTCAGTTTAAACGCTCCTAAGGATTGCAAAAATTTGGGGAATGTACCTTTTAAATTTAAGTCTCTCATCAACTGAGTAATGGGTCGAGAGTATTGTTTTTTAAATTCAGTAGCTATATGAGCGATCGGAACATAAGGATCTTTATAGTTTGTCTTCAAATCCTTGAGGAGTTTAACTAGTATCTCTTCCAAATCTGATTTAGATTCAATTTTAGATAAAGGCTTAACAGTAGGCTTTAACTGAATAGTCTTTAAAGAAGAGGTCTTTTTAATGAAAGAAATTGGCTTTTCAAATAGAGTTAGATAAAAATTTGAAGTTCCCGGTATGTGATGAGTCACAAATTCCTTGGGGTAATCACTAAAAATATCGGTTGTTAGTTTTCCAGGCAAGCGCAGGGAGACAACTTGATTGAGGGTTAGCTGATACTTAGACTCAAATAGATAAGATAGTCTAGACAGGTTTATCCAAGCATTGGAAGTGCGTTTTTGTTCAGCTTTGAGGATGTCTTTGAGCTGATTAATAAATTCCTCAAGGGTGGGAATTTCTGGTACAGAAACCAGAGAATGGGCTTGAGTTTCACGAGTCTTGTTATTTAAAACAATGATCTTATCGTTTTGTTTACGCACCAAATAGACTTTTAGTCCATGGGTTTGTAGGGTGGTGCAAAGATGAGTCATTACCCCATCAGAGGAACAGACTAAGACTTCCTTGGCGGTTGGATAATGGATAAAGATAGAAGCGCCAACGGTAGCCATCTTAAAATCAGCGCTGTCCTTTCCTGGTGGGACATGAATTAGCTCATAGCCACGACTATGCAGTTCAGTGTCATACTTACCCATAGCACGCCAATTGGCAACAGCAATTTTGATTTGGATCGGGTAGGAACAAATTTGAGCTAGGAATTTTTCGGTTTCAGTATTGAGCCGTAAATTTTCGGCATCTAGCAGTAAGATGGCAATTCCTGTGCCTAGCTTTGGCAAAGGGGAAACTGATGTTGGGGTTTTATTATTAGTAGAGACACCAGTAGAGACAGCTAAGTTATGGGAATTACTCCCTGGCTTGGGTCGGATAGAGTGACGAAGTTTTTGGGTCAGTTCCCTAAAGCTGGGGGAGTTGAAATAACCAGGAATAAACAGAACTTGCAGTAATTTCCTGACTTTGATAATTCGTCGGGGCCAATCTTGCTCTTGGCTGAGTTCTGATTTGAACTTGGCCAGGAAAGCCGATTGATGACGGGGTTTATCCCAAGCGATTTTTCGGTATTTTTCCTTGAGTAATTCGGACTGCTGCTGCTGAACCTCAAGGATGGCTTGGTAGAGGTAAAGGCTAATTTCGTTGATCGCGGCAGAGTCATTCACGAATGGTTTCTGGTAGATTTGGTGAGTAATTTTGGGCTGAATACAAAAGCAGATCTATGAACCCAGTATATGTGAAATAGCAAAGGCAACAGGGAACAGCGGATCTCGGAACAGCGGATCTCGGAACAAAAATTCCCACAATTCCTACAGGGATCCCTCAAGGATCAGCAGTGGGTAGTGGAAAAATTCGAGTTCCATAGAACTCAGCTGTTGGTAGATTGAAGGAGCTTCCAGCCAGAAGCCAGGAGTCGTTAGGGTTAAATTTGTTATTATAGCGCTGTCTTGATGCAAAGCGCGAGTGGGGGAAACCCCCGCAGGTCGGCGCTGCATCGCTTCTGTTGAGTAATGAGCTATACAGAATTTTTCGCCGATTCCCTGTCATCTGCTCCCTATTCCCTATTCCCGACTCCA
>NZ_JAAHGN010001166.1:0-2214 GCF_010672485.1 Moorena sp. SIO2C4
TGAGCGACTGCCGTGGTTCCCCCCATGAGCGACTGCCGTGGTTCCTCCCATGAGCGACTGCCGTGGTTCCCCCCATGAGCGACTGCCGTGGTTCCCCCCATGAGCGACTGCCGTGGTTCCCCCCATGAGCGACTGCCGTGGTTTCCCCCATGAGCGACTGCATCAAGACATGGAATAATAAAAGTGGATGGAAAAGTATCTTAAATAATTTTCGTTTAATTATTCAACCAACTCTTTTATTAGGATTGATTTTACCGTGGCTAAATGTTATAGATAATTATTATTTTTTACTCGGATTTCATGATTTAATTGATACTATAAATCAAGTTAAACCATTTTAAGTTTATTGATCAACTCCCCGATTTTTTATTATCTCTTAAATTCGGAGAGTGACAGAAGAGGGATATAGCAACCGAAGTATAGTTTAGGAAAGAGTATTTTGGTTGAAAGGGAGCAGGGAGTAGGGACTAAGGCCGTAGGCCACGCGGGGCGCGTTCGGAGCAGAAATATGTCTTAAGCTTTACTTCGACTGCTATATAATGATAGAAGGTCGATAGATAAGTGTAGAAACAGTGAGACATCAAGCCGTCAAAATAAGGATTTACCCCACACAAGAGCAAATTCATATACTTGATCAGCACTTTGGCTGTGCTCGTTGGTGGTGGAATTATGCGCGCTAAATCAATGCATAGAAACTTACAAAGAGACAGGCATTGGGTTGTCTTGTTCTGCACTCAATGCTATGTTGCCAAAGCTCAAAAAAGATGAGAAAACCGAATGGCTAAAAGACTGTTACTCTCCTTGGGGGGAGGTAAATGCCTGTACTTCCTGCGGAAAATGCGTAGATGCTTGTCCCACAGGGGCAATTTTCCGTAAGGGCACAACAACTGCAGAGAAAGAACGCGATCGCGGTAAGCTGGAATTTTTGGTTACAGCTAGAACCAAACAAGAATGGAAGCGATAGGTTCTACTAATTAATAGTTGGACAATTGGATCAGTAATAGTTATGAACAAATCTCAGACAAGCCTAATTAGTCATATCTCTTGGGGTCGTATGGAGGTAACCAATAATGGTGATAATTATCAATTCAAAGATTGTAAAGTATGGCCGGGAGGAGCTAAGGAATGGGATTGGAGACTTACAGGTACTCGCCATCAGCCCGGTATTCAACCCGCCGATATCGAAGAAATTTTGGCTCAGGGCATAGAGTTTATGGTTTTGTCCCGTGGTATGCAACTAATGCTACAAACCTGTCCAGAAACTGAGGAATTGCTCCATCAAATAGGAATTGAGTATTATATCGGGCAGACTAAATTAGCTGTAGACCTATTCAACAGTTTGATGCAACAAGGTAAAAAAGTCGGAGGTATATTTCATTCGACTTGTTAACTCGTTATCAGCTTGAGTAACGATGGAAAAAATTAAATTAGCAACAGTATGGTTAGCGGGGTGTTCGGGATGTCATATGTCCTTTTTGGATCTAGAGGAATGGCTGCTCGAACTCGCCCAATATGTAGATGTGGTTTACAGTCCCGTTGGGTCTGACCTGAAAGAATACCCGGAAAACGTGGATGTTTGTTTAGTAGAGGGTGGTATTGCCAATGAAGATAACTTAGAACTCATTAACCAAGTTCGGGAACGTAGCAAAATCCTCGTTTCTTTCGGAGATTGTGCCGTCACTGCCAACGTTCCTGCTATGCGGAATATGCTGGACGGTGCAGAACCTGTTCTCAAACGCGCCTATCTCGAATTGGGGGATGTCACTCCCCAACTCCCTTACGAACCAGGAATTGTACCGGAATTACTAGAGCAGGTACTGCCCGTTCACCAAGATAGCAGCTTGTAGTAGGGTGGGCAAAAACAGTTTGCTTCTTTTGAGTATTCTAGATTATATTACTTTGCCCACCCTACTTTAATTGGTCTGTTCGCGTAGCGTCCGCGTAGCGCATAAGCTGATAGCTGATAGCACCTCAAGTAGCGTCCGCGTAGCGCATAAGCTGATAGCTGATAGCTTACGTTTTAGAATACTACAGCGGAATTGGTTCTGGTAAAGACGTCTATATCTAACCCCCTATTTAATACTGCAACTTCCGATCCATCAACCGATAAAAAGCCGGTGAAGGCGTCGTAACTTACATCAGTGCTGCCTACAACTACTATCGCATCACTTCCTACTTCGAAGTCGAGGATAATATCCAAATCTCCTTCTAAGA
>NZ_JAAHGN010001167.1:0-2214 GCF_010672485.1 Moorena sp. SIO2C4
GCGAGTTATCGATACGAGACTGAATAATAAATCTCAATTAGCTGGTTTCACCAAAAAGACGGATTTTGAATACTTTTTGCAGCAAATTGGGAATATTGACTATATACATCGTCTAGAATTGGCTCCGTCCTAACTCTGAAGAAATGTGTGGTGCATGGGGTCGCCACATCAAGATATCATTACCAGCATCATACAAATCTGAGGGTTCTTGCCCTGTCAGCAAATAAACAAATGTCCGTCCTAGAGCGTAGAAATCCGATTGGGGTACCGCTTGACCATGGATTTGTTCTAGGGGAGTATACCCAGGGGAAATCATACTGGTAACATTCCCAGCAGATTGTTTGAACATAAAAGTGTCGGTAACTTGGCGCACTGTGCCAAAATCAATTAATACTAGTTGTCCATCTGGACGCAAAATAATATTGGAAGGTTTGATATCGCGATGGAAAAAGTTTTCCTGATGAACTGCTTGGAGAATATCAACGATTTGAAATAACCAATCCAAGGCTAATTTTTCATCAATGGGGCGATTTCCTCGCTTTTCCTGATACTCCTCTAAATTCAGCCCAGAGATTTTTTCCATGACCAAACAGTATAGGGGGGTTTGGTGGTTTCTGGGAAAGAAGGTAAAATTTTCCTCTCCTTTAGGAATACCTGGATGATTGAGCTGAGTGAGAACTCTGGCTTCTTGCTCAAAAAGTTCCACAGCTTTGGGTTCATCGTTAATCAAAATTTTGAGAACCTTGGCAATTCCCTTGTGAGTCACCTCATAGATTCGTCCAAAGCCACCTTCTCCGAGTAATCGGCTGACCCGATACCGTCCCGCCAGCAATAACTCAGAACCGCAGCTTGAGCAGAATAGATCCGTATCAGGGTTACCGGGCTGAGGACACCCAGGATTTATGCACAGGATCATTGGGGTTAAAGATGGGTTGATCTACTTGAAAGTTTAGCTTTAAGTTTGTTAAGTAGAAGTTTTAAGTAGAAATGCGTTCGCGTAGTGTGGTCTACGGCCAATCGCTTTTGGTATAGTCAACGACAATAATAAGCCTAAATATTACAACTTAATCGTTGGTCATTAATAATGCCACGAACAGATAGCTATGGGCAAGATACTTATAGGCAAGTCTACAGACTAGATTTTCCGCAGCTGGATGCCGGGAAAGCAGCACCTGCGGTTCTAACATCCCAGGAAAAGCGCGATCTATCGCGATCTATACAGTGATATCTATAACAGTGCGATCGCACTCCCATCCAATTGCTGATGAACCCTATATATAAAAACAATAGCGATAGAGCTATCCTAGCAATGCTTTAGGTCTAGGATAGACAAGGGGTGATCGGGTGATCGGGAGAAATTAAGCTCTCAAGTATATACTAGACACTGAAGTTCTCAAAAAATCTTCATAAAGAAACTTATACCCACTGATACCAGCGGTATCGATGGTCTCAATGATAACCTTCATGGGAAAATATGAATCCAGGAATTGACCTCCAAAGCAGTTTTATTCAATCGCTGAGTGATCTAGGCATCCCCGCTGGTGCAGCTAAAGCCATTTGGATGCCATTACCCCTATTTCTAATGATTACCGTTGCCACCGTAGGGGTTTTGGTAGTGGTCTGGTTAGAACGAAAAATTTCAGCTGCTGCTCAACAGCGCATTGGTCCAGAATACGCTGGCCCTCTAGGGGTACTCCAGCCTGTAGCAGATGGCATCAAACTCGTCTTCAAAGAAGATGTTATTCCAGCCAAATCTGACTCTTTATTATTCACCCTCGGACCAATCCTGGTTGTACTGCCGGTATTTATCTCCTACCTGATTGTACCGTTTGGACAGAACTTGGTAATTACCAATGTGGGCACAGGCATATTCCTATGGATTGCCCTGTCGAGCATTCAGCCGATTGGTCTGTTAATGTCTGGCTACGCCTCTAATAATAAGTATTCCTTACTCGGAGGCTTAAGAGCTGCAGCTCAGTCTATCAGTTACGAAATTCCTCTAGCATTAGCGGTTCTAGCTGTTGTCATGATGTCCAACAGCCTCAGCACCATTGACATCGTTGATCAGCAATCGGGATACGGCATTCTGGGTTGGAATATCTGGCGTCAACCAGTGGGTTTCCTAATTTTTTGGATTTCGGCCTTGGCAGAATGCGAGCGACTCCCCTTTGACTTACCCGAAGCAGAAGAAGAACTGATAGCCAGCTACCAGTA
>NZ_JAAHGN010001168.1:0-2214 GCF_010672485.1 Moorena sp. SIO2C4
AAAGTAAGAATGTTAAAGATACCAACCATCGCTGACCGAGCATGGCAATGTCTAGTGAAGCTAGCCCTTGAACCAGCCCACGAGGCTACGTTCAGCGGAGATAGCTATGGATTCAGAACGGGCAGGTCCAGTCCCAGCCCCTCTATAAAATCATCCGGACAAAATTAATTCGTCTTTCAGGAAACTGTAATATTACTGCTGTAGTCTTCAAAGAAGAGTCCCAAGTTGTAGGGACAATCTGGATGGTTTTCTTGGGTACACCGAAGACGCATTAATAAGTGACACATTAAGACCAACCAGCTGGGTGCTGTTAGCCGTAAGGTTGAATCTAGATAGGCTGCAAATGAGGTTGAGGCAAATATGAATGCTCCTACTTTTCTAAATCGGCAAAACCAAAATCGACAGTGGTTCCCAATGTCCCGTAAAAACCACAGGCATTTAGCGCCAGTGAGGCTAGTGCCTAGAAAAAGCCACATACACTCTGTGAAAAGCCTGCGCACCTTAGCAAACTCGAAAGTGAAACAAGGGGATTACAACAGTGCGATCGCATTGTTAACCCAGTTGATTAATCTCAATCCCACCAGCGCATCAGACTACAACAATCGGGGATTGCTGTATTTCCAAAGTGGTCAGCCCTACAAAGCCTTATTTGATTACAATCAGGCACTGGGAATTGATCCAACATTGGACAGTGCTTACAACAATCGCGCTAATTATTATGCATCAGTTGGGCAACTGGCTGAAGCCCTCACCGACTACGAGCAAGCTATTGATCTCAATCCGGGAAATATCCGCACCTGGATTAACCAAGGGATCACCTTCCGGGAATTGGGATTGTACGATTTAGCCCTAGAAAACCTTGACATGGCTCTAATGCTGGGATGCCTGGAAGACCATGTCTATGCTCAGAGAGGGCGTACTTACCATCTCAGGGGTGACTGGAACTGTGCCATCAGCGACTATCACAAGGCTCTGAAGTGGCTGCCAAAGTCTGGTTCTTCTGATTCCTTGCGCGAGAAAGTGGAAAATTGGATCAATGATTTGCTTAAGCCACTGAGAGCTTGAAGGGGTTAGTGCTTAGCTCTAACGGTCCCAAACAGCGATTCGACCTAGGAGACGCTACGCGAACGCATCGAGCCACCTCGACCTATTACCTTTAGCTCAGTTTATGCCCACCGGAAGTATAACTAATTTCCATCCCCTAAGTCGGGATCTTGCCAGACGACCTGAACCTGATTTGGATCACGTCGTAAGCTTTGCTCTCGCATTACTTTCTGGGCTTGCCTGGGGTCAAAAGAGCGACTGAATTCACGGCGCAATTTATTCACTCGTGTTTCAGTTCGCTTCACCTCTCGTTTGACTTCTCGCAACTTGGCTTGCTGTGAGAGATGATAAGGTAATAGTTCCATTAGTGCGGTAATCGCAGCGGCACAGAGAACTAGGTTAACAAGTAACTTAGCAGTAGTTTCACCAGCAACTGCCCCGTAAGACTGTCGCTGCGGACGGTGCTTGATTCGAGGAACTCTTCGGCGAGGTTTTGATGGTAGCCGAGTTGAGTGAGGGGGTTGGATTGCGTTCATTTCCGTTTACAATGCCACGCTGGCACACCAGCGCCCTTGGGTTTATTATTGGGTTGATTAGGATAGAGTTTTGAGTATGCACCTTTTATTTAGCCAGATAATTTAGCTAAAGAATAGTCTTTATGGAAGAATCAAACCCCCAAATAGACTAAGAGCTTAGCATAATGTGAGTTCGATCACATAAATTGCCTGGTGTTGACTCCAATCCAAGGGAAAGGATCTTCCACTCAGGATAATAATTCAGAATTATTGCTTATAATATATAAAATATCTATTAACATTCCCAGGTAGACTGGCGTTGGCAGCCATCATTCAAATCCAATTCCCCTCCCGTTATACCCGCGTATGAAGCGCGGGAAAGGGGGCTTATAGAGTGTGGACGCAGGTGACCCACACAGCCCGGAGACGAAACCTTAAAATAAGGTTTGAAGTTACCGTAAGATCAGGTCGCCTTTTTGGGTTGTAGGTTATGCAGAAAAGGTTTAAAACTGTTGTTATAAAGGCGACCTGATCTAAGGTTTCGTCTCTTGCCTTAATCATGGAGGCGCGCTTGACCCGTAATTAAATTCGCGCGATTGTCGCGCCTCAAAGTTTTAAGCCTTTTCAGCCAAGCCTCCCAACCATAAAGGCTGCA
>NZ_JAAHGN010001169.1:0-2214 GCF_010672485.1 Moorena sp. SIO2C4
TTGATAGCTGATAGCTGATAGCTGATAGCTTACCCATTACCTATTACCCATTACCCATTACCCATTACCCATTACCCATTACCTATTACCCATTACTCACTCAACACTCAGCAGTATTTAATTAGAGCATGCTAAAACAGGGTTGGTATTCACCATAGTTATATCCAGCTTGTGCTGACAAGCATTATCTATGCCAAATCTGACCCTGGAAAGGAATCCCTGTGTCTTAGTTGTAGAAAACGATCAAATATTGGCGGAACGGCTGAGTCAGGACTTGAAAGAAGCAGGTTATCATACAGTCATTGCCCTTGATGCCTCCGTTGCTTGCCATCAAGCCAGTGAACTCCAGCCAGGAATGGTGGTTGTGGATAGAGCACTTTCAGGAGAATCAGGGCTGAGATTATGCGATCAGCTCAGACGTGAAGGCTCTCGCGTACCTGTAATCATGCTGATGGCCCATGACCGAGTAGAGGATCGAGTGGCTTGTATAGAAGCAGGAGCTGATGATTATTTTCTGAAACCCTATCGTAGCGAGCCATTTGTGAAAATGGTGCGCCTTTATCTAGAGCCAAAAACAGGAGGCTCTGAGCAGCTCAGGTTTGGAGAACTAACCTTAGACCTAAGCCAGCGTAGAGCAATGCGCAACGGACGGGTGATTGATTTGACCATGAAAGAGTTTGAACTGCTCAAGTATTTGATCAGCCATCCCAGAGAAGTATTAACTCGCGAACAAATTTTGGAAAATGTTTGGGGTTATGACTTTATGGGAGAGTCCAATGTGATTGAAGTCTATATTCGCTATTTACGTATCAAGATTGAAGATGAAGGTGAAAGGCGATTAATCCAGACGGTGCGTGGTGTTGGTTATGTGTTGCGGGAGGCTTAGGGTTGTGGGTATGAAGTTTCAAATCACTCTATGTGCAATAGCACTAAGTATTTTACTGATGGGCTGTTCAGCAGGGTCAGTTTCAGAAGACACTATAAATAGTACCTCTGTGAAATCTGGTCAACCACCAGCAACAGCCCCATCAGTTTCACAATCACCAAGCAAATTAGGTCAAATGTTACCAATTTCTGCTGAGGCTGACATCGCAGGTGAGCGGATTGGGCTGGAAGTGGCACAGACCCCTGAGCAACAGGCAATGGGTTTGATGTATCGCCTATCTCTAGCACCGGATCGGGGGATGTTATTTGGCTTCGACCCACCACGGCGTGTCAGCTTTTGGATGAAGAATGTTAAAATCTATCTGGATATGGTGTTTCTAAGAAATGGGGAAGTAAAAGCGATCGCAAAATCTGTCCCCCCCTGCCAAACCGATAAATGTCCTACCTATGGTCCAGGAAAGGAAATTATTGACCAAGTGATTGAACTCCGTGGCGGACGTGCGGCTGAACTGGGTCTGAAAGTAGGTGACCAGGTCACTGTTAAGTTTCTGGATGGGAGTAGTACCGCACCTAACTAATATAGCGCTACGCGCAAGTTAGAAGTCAGAAGTCAGAAGTCAGAAGTAAGCTATGACTAAGTTTACTTTTGCCTCTTGGCTCTTGCCAATGCCATTGCCCGTAGCGCTATATCAAGCATGAAGCTTGATGCTATCGTTCCTATATAGCAGTCGAAGTAACGCTTAAGACATATTTCTGCATATTTCTGCATATTTCTGCTCCCCGCTCCCTGCTCCCTGCTCCCTGCTCCCTTTCATCAGTGTATGGAAAAATTATTGGAAAATTCAAGGGAAATCTGTTGGTAGTCCATCCAAATTAGGGTAATCTTTCCTAAGACAGATGTAAAAAGCTCGCAAATGACTATACCCTTGATTACTAATGGCTGCCCTTGACATAATTAATCAAGGTTGGGAAAACAAGGGTAGGGGTGACGCTACTGACTCTTAGCGGTGAATCGCTAAGTTGAGGGTGTGAGAGAGTAGTCAGTTATAGCGTACGCCAGCCAAAGTTTTTAACTTGACAGACCATTGTCAATCAAGGGTCTGATGTAGTGTGTGTTTAAAACTGTCGAATTTTGCTTGACTTAACCATATGAGCTAGGAGGGTCTTGCCAACTCACTGTGTTGGCAAGGTCTAGGGCTGATGCGAGTGGGGTATTTGATCTCGATACTGGGAAGAAAGCGATGCAGCGCGGTCTTGGGGAGGCAGCGCGGTCTTGGGGGTTTCCCCCATGAGCGACTGCCGTGGTCTCCCCCATGAGCGACTGCCGTG
>NZ_JAAHGN010000117.1:0-11355 GCF_010672485.1 Moorena sp. SIO2C4
TTTATTATTTAAATTATTTAAGTTCGGTGAAGCTAGAGCCTGGTTTGGCGGTTGATCTGTGTAAGGGGAATTATAGGGATTGTTAGGGGAAATTTGGAAGGGTTGGGAAGAGGGAAGGTTATTCGCCACCATATTGCCTCCTCCTTTGAGGAGAAACAATGCTGCCATTCCGGCAAAGGCAGCCCCCGTCAGGAATGCCATACCATCACTCATTAATATTGCCTCTCAACTGGAACCGAATTACAACGAATTGCCACTACTGCTAAGGTCGCATATTTTTTTGTTAATTTCACCCTTAACGTGGGGCAATAAGCCCTTTGCCCATAGCTTTGGGTAATTTTCGTGTGTCAATGGCAACCTAACCCTAAATTGAAATCTAGATTGGTGCCAATGTCTACCCTAGCTCATTTTCAAAATTTTGCGATTTCTCGATCAACTTTCCCTAATTGCTATGGATAATGGTGTGGGCAAATCCTTTCCGCCCCCTAGGGTAACCTGGGGAGAGTCTTACCCAGTCAGGAATTGAGTGACATGAGGGGTCAACCCTTTGGCCGGTTCTCAATGGTTTCATAGCATCTTCGATAGATGTTTTGAGCAAGTTATCAAACCTTGACATTTGAGTTGGGAGTGGGGAATCGGGAGTGGGGAATCGGGAATCGGGAGTCGGGAGTGGGGAATCGGGAGTGGGGAATCGGGAAAAGCGGGAAATGGGGATAATTATCCGGGAAATTATTGTGTATGGTGATACATATTTTGAGGAATTTATACGTAATATAGCGCTACGCGCAAGTCAGCAAGGTTCTTGCGTCAGAAGTCAGAAGTAAGCTATGACTAAGTTTCAGAGTTTAGGAATGTCCTAAGCTTAATGGGTAGTGCTATAAAAGTACCTACTCACCCCTTTCTCAAAAACCTACCCTTGTAAGCGACTCCCGATTCCCGACTCCCGATTCCCGATTCCCGATTCCCGATTCCCCACTCCCGATTCCCGATTCCCGATTCCCGATTCCCGATTCCCCACTCCCGATTCCCTTTGCTATAGCTGCATTTGCCTAAGCACCTCCCTAATCAGATCAGTTGGCACCTGATCTGTCAAGGTTACTTCACCAATCTTGGTAGGCAAAACAAATCTTACCTTACCGTCTTTTACTTTCTTATCCGTTTGCAGGGTATCAATAATGGCATCAATATCTAGCCCACTGGGTAACTTAGTAGGTAGTCCAGCTTTTGTGATTAAAGCATCCTGGCGTTCGGCCTCTTCTGGCTGCCACATCTGGAGTGCCACAGCAATCTGGCCTGCCGCTACCATTCCAATCCCTACGGCTTCCCCATGATTCACTAACTTGTAGCCAGTTAAGCTTTCTACGGCATGACCAATGGTGTGACCATAGTTCAAAATTGCTCTGATCCCAGCTTCTTTCTCATCCTGACTGACCACATCCGCTTTAGCTTGACAAGACCGAGAGAGAATTGTTTCTAATAAATCCTTCTTCAGGTAACGCAATTGGTCAAGTCGCTTTGATTCCTCTAGTTTCACAAATAGCTCTTCATCCCAGATAATCCCATACTTAATCACTTCTGCCATCCCTGCTCGCAATTCTCGGGCTGGCAATGTTTTTAATACCGAAGGGTCAATTAAGACAAATTGTGGTTGATGGAAGGCACCGATCAAGTTTTTGCCCTTGGGGTGATTGACCCCAGTCTTGCCACCAACTGAAGCATCAACCATGGCCAACAGAGATGTGGGAACCTGAACGAAATTAATTCCCCTTAGCCAAGTGGCAGCAGCAAATCCTGTCATATCCCCAATTACCCCACCGCCCAATGCCACTAGAGTCGAGGAGCGTTCTAGGCGGTTTTCTAGGGCAACATCATAGATCTTTTGGATAGATTTGACAGTTTTGTATCGTTCACCAGCAGGCAGGGTGAGGCTAGATACCTGATATCCCACTAACTCCAAGGCTGCGATCGCTCTTTCCCCATATCTTCGGAAAATTGCTGGATTAGATACCACTAAAACTTTTTTACCCAACTGTAGACGGCTCATCCAAACCCCAATATCATCTAAGCCACCTGTGGTCATCTTGCCATCAGGAAGGTGTTGTGCGATCGCAATATCATAGGAATGTTCTGGTAGAGCAACGGGAATAACTAACTTCATGAGGAGGAGCCTTTTTCCTGGTTAACTATGGCGCTGTATATATCTACTTTTTGTATCTTTTATAGTAGATGTAGATATATGTTAGAGGGATTGCAGGCAACCCCTCTACAGATCCAGCCTTTAAAGTCCAGGCTTTAACGAAATTTGGCATCATTCCTTGGCACTAGCAAACCCCAACTGGTTGCCGCAGCCTCTTTTGGGCGTTTGCAGATAATACGGTGACCTGACCGTGATCATCCACATCAACAACTGCTGTATCCCCCTCTTGAATCTGACCAGATAGCATGGCTTCGGCTAAGCTATCTTCTAACAGGCTCATAATTGCCCGTCGTAGAGGTCTAGCACCATAGCTCGGTTCGTAGCCTGCTTTGACTAAGTGGTCCTTGAAAGCCTCTGTGACTTCCAGGATAATTCCTTTCTCTTGTATAGAGCTAGAGATTTCCTGAAGCAGAATTTCCGCAATTTCCTTAACTTCATTCTTCTTGAGCTGACGGAAGACAATTATATCGTCAAGGCGGTTGAGGAACTCAGGACGGAAATAGTCTTTCAGATTTTCATTGACCTGAGTGCGGATCTGGTTGTACCTAGACTCCTCATAGGTTTTTGACGACTCAAAGCCAAAAACACTACCTCCTTTTTCAATCACTTTAGAACCGATGTTGGAGGTCATGATTAATATTGTGTTCTTGAAATCTACAGTACGACCTCTAGCATCGGTTAAGCGACCATCATCTAACAGTTGCAACAGTACATTGAAAACGTCAGGGTGAGCTTTCTCGATTTCGTCAAATAGTACCACCGAGTAAGGCTGGCGTCGGACAGCTTCAGTAAGTTGACCACCTTCGTCGTAACCCACAAACCCTGGGGGAGAACCAATGAGCTTGGAAACAGTGTGGCGTTCCATATATTCCGACATGTCAAGACGAATCATCTTGTCTTCTGACCCAAACAGGTAGGAAGCCAAAGATTTAGCCAGTTCTGTCTTACCAACTCCAGTCGGACCAGAGAAGATAAAGCTAGCAATCGGTCGATTGGGATCCTTTAATCCAACTCTTGCCCGACGAATTGCCCGAGACACAGCAGTAACAGCTTCGTCTTGACCAATGATCCGCTCGTGCAAGGTTTCTTCCAAGTGCAGCAGCAGAGCTGATTCAGATTCCGTCAGTTTATTGACCGGTATCCCAGTCCAAGACCCTACAATCTGAGCAATGTGTTCTTGATCCACAATCGGAATAGTTGGGGATGGGGATAACTTACCTTCAATTCCCTCACTCTCCCACTCTGATTCTGCTCTAGCCCTTGAGGAAGGTTTTGAGTGCATCAAGTGAACCCGACTCCCAGCTTCGTCAATCAGGTCAATGGCTTTGTCGGGTAAATAGCGGTCCGAGATATAGCGGTCTGACAATTGAGCTGCAGCCAGTAACGCTTGGTCGGAAATCTGGACTTTGTGATACTCCTCGTAGGTTGAGCGCAAACCATGGAGTATGTCAATGGTATCCTCTACAGAGGGTTCCGAGACCATGACTGGCTGGAAACGACGTTCTAGTGCTGCGTCTTTCTCAATATACTTGCGGTATTCATCCAGAGTAGTAGCTCCCAAACACTGGAGTTCACCTCTAGCTAGAGCAGGCTTAAGGAGATTAGCCGCATCCATACCCCCTTCTAAGGAGCCTGCACCGACTAAGGTGTGAATTTCGTCAATTACTAGGATAATATTCCCAGATTCCTGGACTTCAGACACAACCTGCTTGAGCCGTTCTTCAAAGTCTCCCCGGAAGCGAGTACCAGAAACCAATAAAGCCATATCTAGGCTAATCACTTGTTTGTCTGCCAACAGGTCTGGAACATCTTGAGATACAATCCGTTGGGCTAGACCTTCTGCGATCGCAGTTTTCCCAACTCCAGGTTCCCCCAGTAATATCGGGTTATTCTTGCTACGACGACCTAAAATCTGCACCACCCGCTCGATTTCCTGCTGACGACCAACCACCGGATCCAGTTTGCCCTCTGCAGCTAACTTGGTCAGATTAGTCCCAAATTCTTCTAAGGTAGCTTTCTGGTTTTGAGTATTCCCTATAAACGAGGAACCTTGTCCCTTAGCAGTCGTTGCTGCTGTTAATTCTGCTATCGTACTAATGACATGGGTGCGTAATTCTGTTAGGTCTACACCCAGGTTTACCAGTACTTGAGTCGCAACGCTGTTCCTGTCTTGAATGATAGCTAGCAACAAATGTTCAGTATCGATGTAGTTGTGTCCAAGTTGCTTAGCTTCCTGGAAAGATTGCTGAAAAACTTCTTTGGCTTTGGGGGTGAAAGGGAGTTCTGAGCTAAACATTCTCGAACCCCTACCCACAGTGTTTTCCACCGAGTAGCGAGCATCTTCGAGGGTAACACCAAAATCCCTCAGCACTCTGGCTGCCACAGCTGTTCGTTGTGCAATCAAACCCAACAGCAATTGCTCAGTTCCTACGAGGCTGTGTCCCAAGCGACGGGTTTCCTCCTGAGCCAGCATGATGGATTTGATCGCTTTATCTGTAAAATGTTCAAACATCCCCGGTTCACCTTACCGAATTTAAGCAGTGGGTGAGAGATCACCCTGGTGTAAAGTTTTATGTACTTTACTTCCATCAATGTACCCATCTGTGCTTAAACTCAGCAGTCGGTAGAACCGTAATCTTGAGGAGTGGTTGCCGCCAATAGCAACAACCAACACCTAGAGCGATCGCTTAGGTAGGGAAACATGTAAGCATTCAGCCGTCAGCATTCAGCTGTCAGCATATGCGCTACGCGCAAGCTACTTGAGGTGCCATCAGCTTATTTAAAATAAACCTTGAACGGGAGAATTTAATAGTTCGAGAAAAGTGTGGGGATTTGCCCTTGGCCGTTGGCCACGCTACGGGAACAGCTTTGTGGCACAGGCTAGAAGCCTGTGCCACAAAACTGATAGCTGATAGCTGATAGCTGATAGCTGAGAGCTGATAGCTGATAGCTGATAGCTGATAGCTGATAGCTGATAGCTGAGAGCTGAGAGCTGAGAGCTGAGAGCTGAGAGCTGAGAGCTGATAGCTGATAGCTGATAGCTGATAGCTGATAGCTGATAGCTGATAGCTGATAGCTAACGCATTTTGGTCAAGCTTTCAGTCTTATCCAAAAACATCTCGGTGAAAATACTCATCACTGTTCGTTTACGCACCCGGATATTGGCACTGATAGACATACCCGATTGCAATTGCACTTCTTTGCCATAAGCTTGAATGAACTGTTTATCCAATTTAATTTTGGCAGGGAAAGTATAGTCTTGACGCAGTTCCGCAGGATCCGGTGGTAGGGCATCAGAACCAATAGATAGTACCTCACCTTTTACATCACCAAACTCACTAAAGGGAAAAGAGTCAACTCTGACTTCGGTTTCCATACCTTCATCCACAAACCCGATGTCTCGGTTGGTAAGATATACCTTAGCAATCAGAGAGCTACCGGGAACAATTTTGAGCACTGGCTGAGTGGTATTGGCAACAAAACCAGGAGTTGAGGGTTGCAAATCAAAGACTGTTCCATCAACAGGAGCTCGTAGTTCTTGATAGCTTAGGGTTAGTTGAGCCTGCTGCAACTGGCTATCAATTTCTGCCATCTGCTTATTGTTATCAACAATGCGTTGGTTTAATTGACTGATAATGCTAGCTATTTGGGTGTTTATGCTATCAATTCTTTCTTTATTCTGGGCCATCAAATCAGCCAGTTCTCGTTGAGAAGACGCAATGGTACTGAGTAGATTCGCTCTGACCCCAGCAATTTCTTTTTGCAAGCGTTTTTCTTCTTCAATCCTAGCGTTTACCTCAGTTTGGCGATTTTTGACCTCATTTTGCTGCCTCAAGAACTGAATCTTAGAAAAGCCCCCTTGTTCATACAGGGGTCTGAGGTCTGTCAGAATACCCTCCTCAACTGTTAGGATGTCTCGGCCATTGGCAAGTTGAATCTGATTCTGTTTCAGCTGTTCCTCTAGGGAGCCAATTCTACTCTCAAGTTCAGCGATCCGAGCGTCAAGTGCAGCAGTACCATATTGTAAACGAATTCGTTGTTCAGGGTTAAGATTAGCCCTAGAAGAACCTCCACTAAGTTGAGCGCGATAAAGTCCAATTTCTGACAGTAGCGTGTTTCGACTAGCGATCAGAGAAGGCAGTTGTGAGGACAGTTGTATATCCATACCTGGTGGTGGTACAGGTGGATAATTAGGATTACTAATTGCAGCCTGATAAAACTGGTTTTCTCTGATTAAGGTAGCACGGCGTTTATTGAGAGACGTGAGTTGAGCCTGAGTAGCCTTGGGCTCAAACGAAAGGAGCAATTGCCCTTCTTTAACCGGCTCTCCTTCCTTAATATGAATTTTTGTCACCACTCCACCCACAGGAGCTTGGACTTCTTTAACCGCACCTTGTGGCTCTAGCTTGCCCCGAGCGGGAACGGCATAGTCAATTTTGGCAAAGTAAGCCCACACCATACCAAAAGTTGTTAGACTCAACAGTGCCCAGAGAATGGCATGAGACCAATGGGGCGATTGTTCTAGAATAACCGGCTGGTCGAATTCGAGGTGACTATTAGAAGCACGACGTCTGTCCCTGGTGTCTTGAGGAACTGCCATTTTGCTAATAGTACCCACAGAACCTAAGTTTATTTTTGGATTTGGTTTGGAACCATTGCCATTACCATTGCCATTACCATTGCCATTATATGGGCTCATAGTTATTAGCTCCTGCTATTCGTTAATACTTCGGAAAGGATGAATAATGAAGGATAAATAATAAATAATGAAGGATAAATAATAAAGAATGAAGGATAAATAATAAAGAATGAAGGATTTTCTCGGAATGTTAAGATAATTATCTGGTTGAATAATTAAATTTAGTAACTAATAAAAAACTGACTCATTGATCATTTTTATCACTTACTTTAGGGGGAGTTAGCCAAAACTTCTCGCTCTCACTTGATAGCCTCTGTAAAACCAACTACCCGACCACTAGTATTTTTTTATCCTTGAGCCTAGTCTATCCGATACCAAGGGTTAAACCAAATAGCAAATACCGAGACAATACACACTTAATCCTTCACCCTTAATCCTTAATGCTTAACCCTTCATGGTTAATCCTTCACCCTTCACCCTTCATAGCTACATTTGAGCATCTTGTTGCATGTAGAGGCAATAGTAACGACCTTTCTGAGCCATCAGTTCATCATGAGTACCTTGCTCTACTATTGAACCCCGATCCATCATCAAAATGATATCAGCGTTGCGAATGGTTCCTAGGCGGTGGGTAATGAACAATACCGTGCTTTGTTGAAAAGCTTCCGCTAGATTTAAACACACTTGCCGCTCGGTGTCATAATCGAGGGCGCTGGTGGCTTCATCTAATATCATTAACTGGGGTGATTGCAAAATCGTTCTGGCGATCGCAATACGCTGTCGTTGTCCCCCGGAAAGACCTGAACCCCTTTCGCCAACGCTGCTATTGTAACCCAAAGGCAATTCCATGATAAAATCGTGGGCCACTGCTATCTTTGCTGCCTGAATAATTTCCTCACTGTCTGCATCAGGATTGGTCAGAGCAATATTCTCTTGAACGGTTCCCTCAAACAAGAGGGTTTCCTGAGGCACAATCCCAATCTGACGCCGCAGGGAATAGAGTTCGACTTTCGAGATATCGTAACCATCGACAATGATGCGACCGGACTCTGGACCATAGAGTCTAGCCAAAAGTTTGGTCATGGTACTCTTACCGGAACCACTTTGCCCCACAATCCCTACAAATGAACCAGCTGGAATCTCGACGTTAATGTTATTCAGTTGCATTGGTCCACTCTTGGCAAAGCGGAAGGAGAGATTTTCATAGCGAATGTCTCCCGTGATAGAGGGCAAGGGGATATTACCCTGGTCTGCTTCAGCCACTTCTTTGGGTGTATCGACAATGTCACTGAGGCGTTCGAGAGATAGGGCTGTAGACTGGAAGTTTTGCCAAAGTTGGGCTAAACGCAGCAAGGGACTGGTAACGTAGCCCCCAATAATCCGAAAGGCAATCAACCCCCCTAAGCTTAATTGTCCATCTAGTACTAGATAGACCCCTACCCAAAGCACAAGTAAACCCGAGAGTTTGTTCAAGAAGGTGCTCATAGAACTAGCAGCGGTAGAGGTTAGCACATTCTTGAAGCCTTCACTAACATAGCGCGCATATTTCTCTTGCCATTTCCAACGCGATCGCAATTCAATATTCTGGGCTTTAACGGTGGAAATGCCAGATAATACCTCCACTAGATAGGATTGGGTTTGAGCATTCCGTTCCGCTTTATTGCGTAGCTGTTGCCGGACAATTGGGGAAACGATCAGGGTCAGGAGCATGAACAAAGGGATTACTGACAAAGTCACCAGGGTCAGCACCCAACTAAAGAGGAACATGACCACGATGTAGATTACAGAAAAGACTGAATCTAACACCACGGTTAGGGCTGTCCCGGTCAAAAACTGGCGGATATTTTCTAGCTCATTGATCCGAGTGGACAACTCCCCAACGGGTCGTTTCTCGAAATAATTTAACGGTAAGCGCAACAGGTGGTCGATAATCTCGGAACCGAGAGCCATATCGATACGGTTGGTCGTATCTACAAACAGGTAGGTACGCAGGGTGATTAAAACCCCCTCAAAAACCGACACCACCAACAGTAAAATTCCCAGTACTTGCAAGGTATCGGTACTGTTTTGGGATATCACTTTGTCAATGAGTACCCGGATAATCAAGGGATAGGCTAGACCCAACAGTTGGACAAAGAAAGAAGCAATTAAAACTTCCGTCAATACCTTGCGGTAACGAACGATAGAAGGCCAAAACCAACTCAGACCAAACCGCTGGGTAGGGGTGTCTTTGGTAGGTTTTAACAGAAGTACCTGCCCGCCTTCTCCCCAGTTTTCTTCAAAATCTTTGGGTTTAAGCCGTTGAATTCCCAGCTGTGGCACCGCCAGCACTATTTGCCGTTCACTGGCTTCATAGAGAATAGCTAAGCTATCGTGCCACAACAGCATGGCTGGGGTAGGTAAACGTTTGATAGCGTTAGCTGGTACTGTTGCGAGTTGGGCAGTTAATCCCATCAGTTCTGCCACTGCACCACAGTGCTGAAGGGAGATTTGACCGGTGCGAGCATGCTGGTTTTTTAGCACCTTCCGTATACTATCTCGCCGGAAAGGAATTTTAAAGTACTTACTCAGCATTTGGAAACAAGCCAAGGATTCCTGCACTGCTCCTTTACCCCGTATAAAGGGGAATTTTGTAGGAGTAGTCTGGCCAGTGTAAATCGTCTCGGGAGCTTGATCCGGTCGGTCTGGAGCCTGGGGAATATCGTCTTGAGGTATACTGGGAATTGTATCGGTAGGCTCAGCCAGGGTTTCCGAGTCATTGGCGGTTTGCTCAGAGAAAATAGCTTCTGGAATTCCCACCAAGCGCGTTGCACCATGACCATTGACCTGTAAGCTAGACAATGCTTCTGAACTCAGACAAGACCCTACTGGTAAATTGGCGGCTGCTCCCCCACTCACAAACCATACTCGATTGGGGTCGAGTTGGCTTGACATTTGCTTGCCCCGAGGCAGGTTATAAACTAAAGCGTCTGACCAGGCTAACAGGGCAAGTGCTTTGAGGTCAGTCTCTGCCTCAGCCCGACGCCCCAACTCTGTTCCCAAAAGATCAAAGATTTCCACTAGACCACAACGGGCTTTGAAGGCATCTGAGAAAGATTTTTCTGTATCTAGCAGCCCTAAGAAGTCAGCCGCATTGATGGTGACACAAACCGCTTCCACCGATGCGATCGCAGTTTCACAGGGTATGCCCCTGACCAAACTGACCCAGCCAATAATCGCTCCTGGTTGTAGTAATTTGAGGGTTGTGGGGGTTTGACGGCGTTGGTCATAGCCGATGAGACGGGCTTTTCCTTGGAATAAAATCGAGATTTGGCCTGGCATTTTATCCCTGACCACAATTGTCTGACCCATGCGGTAGCGCAACAGTTGGCAACTCGTGGACAGTTTTTGCAGTGCTGTCCTTGACAATTTATTGAACGGAGAAATACCAGCTAGAAACTCTTGAATTGTTGTTGTATAGGTCATTGAGCCTCTTAGGAGATTACTTAGCTTAAATTTGAGATTAGTTAGCTTAATTAAATTTGATAACAGCTTCTAATGGGGTATTTATTAGGATATGCTAAGCATAGTAGGTCTGTCTTTTATGTAAAGACTCTGTAACGCACCCTAGGAATTGCTTAGCGCTTCCATCAAGAAATGTAACTAGTTGGCTATGCTATGATGGAATCAGGCAAAGTCTATTGAGACTAGCCTTAAAGAACAAAAATTTTACCGTACACCATAGACTACTGATCATTTAGCCACGGCACAGCTTCAGGATTACCATATCCCCAAGCTAGAGGGGTTTTTCGGAATCTTCCCCATCTGGCGCGGTTAGCCCAAACTATTAGCCAAATCCCGCCTATTTTCCCCCAAATCCGGAATTTTAGCCATCTATTTAGTTTCTTGAGTTTAGTTTCATTAGAAAGTCAAGTCGTTAATCTAGCGCCGCTAATTGCTGATTCAGTTGCTCACTTAGCCAGGTGCTGAAACATTCATTCAGTAGTCGCTGGCGCATCGAATCATCTAACTGGGCTGGCATAAACTTCTCCAAACGCACGATTAACAGCCATTCTCCCAAGCGTGTCGGTGGGAACAGTTGTCCGGGTTGGCTCAGGCGAAGCATTTGGGCTAAGGCGGGGTGAGGTACGCTCAGTTCAACCGGACCGATTAATCCGCCAGTCTGAGCTTCTGGTCCTTGGGAATATTCCCTGGCTAGGTCAGCAAAAGACTCTTCTCCTTCTTGAATTCGGAAATAGATTTCTTGGGCTACCCCTGGGTCTTTAGTCCGAATCAGGGAATAAATCACCCGGTCTAATTGTCCCTTCCTCTCCAGAAAATAAGATTCCAGTTTGTGACTCCAGGTTTGTTGTTTGTATTTCTCAATCAGAATACTTCGTACCGCTAGGGCTTCTAATTGAGCTGGATTCATACCACGCTGCTTTAGCCAAGCCTGTTTAGCCGTCTCGTCAATGAGCTGATTTTTTTCCAAGAACTGCTGATAGGCTTGAGCCTTCTCCTCTGGTGTGCAGCTTGCGGT
>NZ_JAAHGN010001170.1:0-2211 GCF_010672485.1 Moorena sp. SIO2C4
AGTGCGGCTTGTTCCTACTAGGAGCCTCTAGAAAATAGAGGGGTATGAGTAGGGGACTTCGCGAGGAATAAAAACCTCAAAAGTCTAACTGTCTAACGGATGCGGGTGAAAACCCCGCCCTTCAGGAGAGAAGTGACTCCTTATCTGGCCACACCGAGCAGGCGGCAACCTCGCAGAGTGAAGCTGGCAGCAGGGCGCAATCAGGACTGAAACAGGTAGGTTCCCCGGCGCTAATAGGGAGGTGACACGGGTAAACAGATTCTAAAAAAGTGTCTCATGACAAAGCCACAGCCTGGGAAATGTGTGGACTTCATCCTCTCATTCTCGCAGCATATTGCTTGATAGCTGCAATCTCCGAGAAGAGGGTAGGCAAACTGAATCACCCTAAATCACCAAAACAATCCAAAGGACGGAACAAGTAAAAACGACAGCAAACGGTGCGACCCCGTAATTTAATTCGTCAGTGGAAAGCGCACCAGCAGAGGTCTGGGGAAGGGTCGAAACCCCGGTAAGTTATGCCAAATCTAATCCCTCCTGTCGGGTAGGATGTGACCGGAAACTGGTCACGGGTATCTAGAAAACACAAATCAATGAAGAGCATAGTTAGACACATGGTAAAACATAGTGAACTCTGGAAAGAACAAAACTGGAAAAAACTCCGGCAAAATTTATTCCGCCTACAGAGACGAGTGTTTAAAGCAGTTCAAGATGGTGACCTCAAGAAAGCTCGGTCATTACAAAAACTGATTCTAAAATCCCGTTCAGCCCAACTTTTGGCCATCCGTCAAGTGACACAGCTCAATAAAGGTAAAAGGACAGCCGGTGTTGATGGAAAGGCATCCCTCTCCTACCGAAAAAGATTCGAGCTTCTTGAGGAACTCAAAGATTATGCTTTTACCTGGAAGCATAATCGACTTAGGGAAATCCCAATACCCAAGAAAAATGGTAAAACTCGAACTCTCAAAGTCCCTACAATTGCCGATAGAGCATGGCAATGTCTAGCCAAATATGCGTTAGAACCAGCACATGAAGCCACGTTCCACGCCCGAAGTTACGGGTTCAGAACCGGAAGAAGTGCTCACGACGCTCAGAAGCTGATATTCCAGAATTTATGCTCAAATAAAAACGGCATCAACAAAAGAATAATTGAGCTAGATATCAAGAAATGTTTTGACCGCATTTCCCATAAATCCATCATGGACGGGATAATTGCACCATCAGGCTTAAAATACGGGATTTTCAAATGCTTAAAAGCAGGAGTCAATCCTGAATTCCCTGAGCAAGGAACCCCACAAGGAGGTGTCGTCAGCCCATTACTTGCCAATATCGCACTTAATGGAATAGAAGATATACACAATAGCATTCGTTACGCGGATGACATGGTAATAATTCTCAAGCCAGAAGACAATGCAGAGGAAATTCTAGATAAAATCAAGAGCTTCCTCGCCGAACGTGGAATGGAAATCAGCGCTCGAAAGACTAAGCTAACTAAAACGACAGACGGATTTGACTTCCTGGGCTGGAATTTTCGAGTCCAGAAAAACGGAAAGTTCAGAAGTTTCCCCTCACCGGAAAACTATAAAACAACCCGAAAGAAAATCAAAGCCGTGGTCAGCAACTCGAATTATGGTGCAAAAGTTAAGGCAAGAAAACTAGCCCCCATTGTTCGGGGCTGGAGAAACTACCACCGGTATGGCAAGATGGACGGCTCCCGAAATAGTTTATGGTTTGCAAATGAATCAGCACGCCGTAAATTCATAAAGGAAAAGAAAATCGACAAACACGAAGCCGTAAGGTTAGTGAACAAAGCATTTCCGGCGGTACCTTATTCAGAGAACAAACATGTCAATGTTAAAGGGACTAAGTCACCCTATGATGGTGACCTAGTTTACTGGAGCAAACGCAATAGCAAGCTCTATGATAATGCTACCTCCAAAGCCTTAACTAAGCAAAACCATTCCTGTGGACAATGTGGACACAAATTCCTAGGGGAAGAAGTCGTACACTTACATCATATTGATGGAAACCACGATAACTGGAAACCAAAGAATTTGCTAGCAGTTCATCACAGCTGCCATCAACTAATCCACGGAAGCAGACCGAAAGGTCAGGATATCTAGGAGCTGGGTGCGGTGAAAGTCGCACGCCCAGATTTGAAGGAGAGGTGCCCTGGGTAATACCAGGCATCGACTCTAACGAAGTCAGAAGTCA
>NZ_JAAHGN010001171.1:0-2211 GCF_010672485.1 Moorena sp. SIO2C4
TGATAAATTGGTGTCTAGGTTAGAGGATTCAGGGCCATGGGAGACTTCGACGCAGTAAACCCCTAGCTTAGGCAAAAATTTGTCTGGGGGTAAGTGGAGGTTAGCGGTGGGAAATCCAATGGTTCTACCGAGTTGTTGACCTTTCTCTACTATTCCGATTAGGGTGTATGGCCGTCCTAGAAATCGGTTGGCTTTGTCGATATCCCCTTGGGCTAAGGATTGGCGAATGCTGGAACTACTGATCCGTTGGTCTTGACGTTTGTACAAGGATACGATATGGACGGTAATACCGTAGGCGGAGGCGATCGCATCCAAATCCGTTGCGGTGCCAGCTCGCTTATGGCCAAAGCAAAAATCCTCTCCCACACTGACTTGCTGTGCCTGGAGTTGCTCGACTAAAATCTTTTCCACGAATTCCTGGGGACTCAGGGAAGCTAGCTCCCGGTTAAAGGGTAATAGGGCTAACTGTTGCACACCCAAGGCACTCAACTGTTGTGCTTTTTCTGTTGGTGGTGTCAGTAGCTTCCAGGCTTGACCGGAAAAGAATTCTCGGGGATGGGGATTGAAGGTGGCTACTGTGGGATAGATTAGTTCTAGATTTGGGTCTAGATTTGGGCCAGTGGTTTCAGGGTTACTAAATTGCTCAAGATTAGATGATGTCAGGGCTTGAGCTTGAGCGGTAACTGGCTTTGGCAAAATGGGAGCAATAACTTGCTGATGCCCCAAATGGACGCCGTCAAAGTTTCCGAGGGCAACAGCGGTTGGTGTTAACGCGGTAGTTAGAGATGATGTAATCCACACGCTTAATATTTTGACATATTTCGCCCGTGGTAGCCAATGGATGGTAATTACCCTATCAGCTATCAGCTATCAGCTATCAGCTTTCAGCTTTCAGCTTTCAGCTATCAGGTACACGGGATGTTTTACCTCTTCCCTCTTCCTTCTTACCTGATATATGCTCAGAAGCTCCCATTCACCCAATAATTTGTACCTCACCCAATTGAAAAATGCTGACGGCTGACAACTGACGGCTGTTCGCGTAGCGTGCGCGTAGCGCATATGCTTACTATTAACTCATTTCAATTTAAATTCACCATCAACCACTTCCACCAGGACAGGTTCACTCTGACGCTCCCCTTGGTCAGTAAACTGCAAAGGTAACCCTGAAGTATCACTAGCAAAAAGATTAACCTTGCGGAGTCTGTCGAGAACTATCTCTCGGTCGGTGTCCTGAACCAAAGCCTTAATAAAGGCTTGAGTAGCATCGAAGCTTGTGGCAGTGCGCCAGTTAACATCTCCTCGCCATAGTTCCCTAGCTGCTGTAGAAAAGTTTTTTGCCTGTGGTGATTCCCTAAACCAGGGGACTGCGATAGTCAACCCTTCAACCCCTTGTTCACGCTCTTGCCAGGTTTTACTACTATATAACGTATCCCCACCGAACAACCTCAGCCCTTGCTG
Source organism: Moorena sp. SIO2C4 (assembly GCF_010672485.1). Classification (NCBI taxonomy): domain Bacteria; kingdom Bacillati; phylum Cyanobacteriota; class Cyanophyceae; order Coleofasciculales; family Coleofasciculaceae; genus Moorena; species Moorena sp. SIO2C4. The sequence continues at coordinate 1,459 of NZ_JAAHGN010001171.1, forward strand.
ATCTCGGTTGTTGGGGTTAGGGTTTAGGTTAGCGTTGGCTTTAGCAATATTAACAGCTGTATCAATGTATTCCACGCTGGGGAATAACATGGCGGCCTTGACTTGATCTTGATAGAGACTTATTTCGACTTCTTCTGTTATATTAAAGTCGGATTTGTTTAATTCAATCTTCCGAACCACCTTACCCCCTAGTTGTTCAAAGTCTCTTTTAAAAAAGTCTTTGAGACTATTGCTATAGACACTGTCAGCATCATAAAAAATTACGACTTTGTCTAAGCCCAGTGTAGTTTTGAGATGTTGAGCCAGTGCTTTACCAACTGCTAGATTAGAAGGAGCTGTCCTAAATAACACCTTTCCATTTACATAACTACTGGTGCTGGTGGAGGCAATCATGGCTAAGCCAGCTTGGTCGTATACCGGGAGTGCGGCCTTACTGGCATTACTAGAGTTATGTCCAATTACCCCCAGGATAGATTTTTCTTTAACTAAAGCTTGAGCTATTTCTTTCGCTGTGGCTGGATCGTTGCCATCGTTAGCGATCGCAATTTCCAGGAATCGACCATTTAATCGGTCTGAATTATTGAACTTATGTTGAGCCTGGGCTACCCCTCGCAATATTTCTTTTGCCCTGGATTCTGACTGGTCGATGGGCACTACCACAGCGATAGTGAATGGAGAAACATTCTTTTCAAGAGCCTTTTGACGAGCGCGGGCATTGTTGTAGTAAATCAGCAATTCTGGATCATTTTGATT
>NZ_JAAHGN010001172.1:0-2208 GCF_010672485.1 Moorena sp. SIO2C4
TGTCAATGGGCTCGCAATGGCACCCAGACAAATATTTATAGTCAGCAGCAACCACCAGGAGCTCCCGCCACCTAATCTAGCCATCGGTGTGGGAGATGGGGAGATGGGGAGATGGGGAGATGGAGAGATGGAGAGATGGGGAGATGGGGAGATGGGGAGATGGGAAGATGGGGCGGGGGCGCGGTAAGTGTCCTGGGAATTTTTGCCTAATTCCAACCTATTACCTATTACCTCTTGCCTCTTGCCTTTCCTCTTGCCTCTTGCCTCTTGCCTCTTGCCTTTCCTTAAGGGAATATGTTCACCAAAATAATGGGTTTGAAGCCCCGTCCTTCTAGGACGGCTTTTCTTGATTCTTGATATATTCTTTCAGTACGGCTATAGGGGCTCCTCCAACAGAAGAAGCATAATAGCTAGGACTCCACAAAGCTGTTTTGCCATTTGGCTTTAAAAACCCTTTCTGTCCATATCTGCGACTTGAAACCCCTTTAAGACTGTTAACCATCTGAGATATTGATAATTTTGGAGGGTATTCAATGAGTACATGAATGTGATCAGACTCTCCATTGAACTCTTTGATATTAAAATTTATTTTTTTTGCTACTTCTTTGAATGATTCCTCTATAGCTGTAAGGCAAGCGGCGCGTTAATATTTTTTGGCGGTACTTGGTGACACAGATTAAATGCATCGGCAAACTAGTCAAGCTGTGCCAATATTCCGGAATCCCATTGTCAAAACTTTTAGATTACACTATAATCCTACGTACAGAGAAATTAGGAGAAAACATGTGAAAGCCAGGTACAAGTACCGATTCTACCCTACAGACCAACAAAAGAATGACCTAGCCAGGCTGTTTGGTTGCGTCCGGGTAGTTTGGAACGATGCTCTGGCTATATGTAAAAACTCAGACAAGGTATTAAAGTCAGGGGAATTACAAAAACTAGTAATAACTCAAGCTAAAAAGACTGAAGAAAGACAGTGGTTGTCTGAGGTTTCAGTAGTTCCTTTGCAACAATCTGTAGCAGACCTTGGGGTAGCTTTCAAGAACTTTTTTGATTCCTGGAAAGGTAAAAGAAAAGGAAATAAAGTTAATCCTCCAAGATTCAAGAAGAAGACTAGCAAACAAACAGCCAGGTTAACTCGCCGAGGATTTTCCATAAAGGGCGACAAGGTCTATCTAGCTAAAGTTGGAATAGTAAAACCAGTTTGGTCTAGAGACCTCCCTGATGACCCTAGTTCTGTGACTATCATTAAGGATTGTGTAAATAACTATTTTTTGAGTTTTGTGGTAGATATTGATCCAGTTCAAATCAATGCTGATAACCAAAGTATTGGAATCGACCTAGGTATCAAGACTTTTGCTGCAATGAGCGATGGAAGTGAAGTTCAAAGTCCTGATTATTCAAAACTAGATCGCAAGCTAAGAAAAGCTCAAAAAAAGTTTGCAAAGCAGTCAAAAGGGTCAAATCGGAAAAACTTGACTCGACTAAGGATAGCTAAGATCCATAATGAAATAGCCAACAAAAGAAGCGACTTCTTACACAAACTGTCAAGCAAGGTGGTCAGCGAAAACCAAGTAATCGTCTTGGAAGATCTCAATGTGTCAGGGATGCTAAAGAACCGCAAAATATCTAGAGTAATAAGTCAACAAGGTTGGGCGGAATTTAGAACTCTGTGTGAAGCAAAATCAGAAAAATACGAAAGAGAATTTAGGGTTATTAGTCGTTGGGAACCAACTAGTCAAATCTGCTCAGATTGTGGTTTTAAATGGGGAAAATTAGATCTGTCTGTGCGCTCTGTACTTTGCGTGAGTTGCGGAGCTGAGCAAGATAGAGACATTAATGCGGCAAGAAACATAGAAAAGGTCGGCATGGGGCATCGGCACGACCATAAACGGACAAGGAGGGAAGGTAAGACTGCTTTTGTAGCGCGTCCCGATGATCTGTCAAGAATCACTGCCCTTCCAGGGCGGTGAGTATGTCAAAATCACCCTTAACCCTTAATCCTTGATATTTCCTTGTGACAAAAACTATTACTGATCTCCCCATTAAAGCTGGTATTGTTGGTACTGGGTTTGCGGCTAAGCTACGAGCTCAGACATTGCAAACGGATTCGCGATCGCATTTAGTGGCGGTCTGTGGTCATACCCCTGCCAAAACACAAGATTTTGCTGAAACCCACGGCACTACAGTGGTGGATTCCTGGCAGCA
>NZ_JAAHGN010001173.1:0-2208 GCF_010672485.1 Moorena sp. SIO2C4
AAGTAGCGTGCGCGTAGCGCATATGCTTACCTTAAATTATACCAAAAGAAGTTTACAAAAGAGGTTTATTTTAAGCTGACGGCTGACAGCTGACAGCTGTTCGCATAGCGTGAGCTAAAAGCTCACGGCTGAATACTTACATTCCTTCTATGCTTAGCTCTGGGATTTTAATGGTAATGTTCATCAAGGGAGTAGGGAGTAGGGAGTAGGGAGTAGGGAAAGGCAAGAGGCAAGAGTTAATCAACTATAGAGGGATTTTGGGTTATGTCAAAAAAACGGTAATCAATAAATACTAGATATAACTATCCAAAATTATCTAATTTTAATTATTTGCTGACCCTAATCTCAGCACTTTTGCTATCCTTACTTATACTAACTCTGTCAACTATCTCTGTCAAACTTAGCTATAACTGTAGACTTAGTTATCAAAAATAATTACCGTTTTTTCCCTTACCGAAAATCCCGATTCCCGATTCCCGATTCCCGATTCCCGATTCCCGATTCTATGTTACCTCAAATTAGCATTTAACAAAATTAATGATTAAATTATATGTAAGCATTCAGCCGTCAGCCGTTGGCCTTTGGCCACGCTACTTGAGGTGCCGTCAGCCGTCAGCCGTTGGCCTATTGAATGCTGAATGCTGAATGCTGAATGCTGAATGCTGAATGCTGAATGCTGAATGCTGAATGCTGAATGCTGAATGCTAAATGCTAAATGCTGAAGGCTGAATGCTTACAATTATATTAAAATATATGTAAGAATTTGCACAAAGTTTATTTTTATGTTTAAATAATTAATGAACACTAACGTCCTAATTTTAAGGCGATGTACACCAATTTCATTGTTTCACCTTTTCCGAATCAATCTAGTGAAATAATTCTCCCAGCTTCTCATGGGTTTTATCCCTACCAAGAACCAATTAAACATACCTTGACTGGTTCTAAGCGGGCGATTTATATCACAATCAGGAATTTGCAGACTCTGGGCTATGCCACAGTCAGCGAGTGGAGTCCACTCCAACGGACCTACAATCCTGGGGAATACATTTGTATTTTGCAGCGCAATCTGATTCTAGATTAAACTTATAACGTAGCTGGGGGGTCTTCCCCCCAGGTGCGACAGTTAAGACTAGTTTATTGGTTTTGTACTATGCCTTGTTATGAGGGGTCAGAGCCACAGAGGGGTTTAGCCTAAATTCCTCGTAAACTAGAATTAATCAGTAGATGCTACATCGCCTTAAATTGCTTTACGTTTGTAGTCATTGCCTTGAATTGGTTTACGTTTGTAGTCGTGGAAGTATTTTCCACGGCTATTTTTTTTGGTCTTGACTGGTAAGCTATCAGCGCGTCGCGTATCAGCTATCAGGTATCAGCTTTCAGCTTTCAGCTTTCAGCTTTCAGCTTTCAGTTATCAGTTATCAGGATTCAGCTAATGCGCTACAGATGGTGCTACTTGAGGTGCTTTTGAATCAAACAGGTAACCATTTTTTTAATATGAGTTACGTCTGCATTAGGCTGACCGCTGACCGCTGACCGCTGACCGCTGATAGCTTACTGGTCTTGACTGTGGAAGCTGGTGTGGATAGTGTGGAATGTATTCTGGTGAAGGTGAGCATAGGTCAAGCATGGGTGAATGGCAGGAAAATAATTCACGGCATCTGAGTGCGGCAATGTTCTGCTTGCGATCGCGTTTGCAAGAATTAGCTCAAGAATTAGCTGGAGATGAGTCGGTAGGCCCAGAAGCGATTAGCCAAGGGGAAGCTGCCATGGCAGAAGCTGAAGCCAATCATCCCCGACATCATCTCAAGCTGGGTATCTTTGATAAGATATAGCTTTTGTGTCTGGGTTGTGAAGATACTCTCAAAGGCAACAGGCAAGAGGCAAGAGGCAAGAGAGCCTCAGTTTTATTCTCCAATCAAAAAAGACCATGCAGGTTTACATCATCTGCTTAGCAGATGATGTAACAAGAAAAATTCGACAACCTTAACCCTACTCCCTACTCCCTACTCCCTACTCCCTACTCCCTACTCCCTACTCCCTGTGTCCTTCATGTCTATTGTTATTGTCGAAAACCTCAGCAAAATCTACCCAGTAGCAATCAAACAACCAGGACTAAAAGGTACCTTAAACCATTTCTTCCGCCGTACCTACCGTTCAGTCAAAGCTGTCCAAGACGTTTCCTTTGAAATTGGCTTTGGAGAAGTGGTA
>NZ_JAAHGN010001174.1:0-2206 GCF_010672485.1 Moorena sp. SIO2C4
ACGGCGACTAAAGTCGCTACTAGCTTTCATCCCGGAGACGAAACCTGATTAATAGTGCAGCCTTACAACAAAACCTGTCACCTTTAATGCATAGCCTACCAACTTGCTTTGGCTGCACTATTCTTGCGGTAACTTCTGACCCGGTTTAAAAACACGGGGCTTTCAGCTTTGGTTGTTCCGTAAATAACCAGCTATCAGCTGTCAGCTGATAGCACCTCAAGTAGCGTGCACGCAGCTGACAGCTGATAGCTGACAGCTGATAGATTACAAAGTCAAAGAGATGATATATATCTCATCACTTCTGGAGTCGCATCAAACCATTCCCCAGAAATCCTAAGATGTTGGAACTTTCTGTGAAATTCGGTTTCCATCTTAGCACTTCCTGGGATAATTTTTATTAGTTCTAAAGTCTTTACACTCTTAGTTTCAAGCCCTCTAATATTACCATTGGGGTTAGTAGTGTAACCGATCCGAATCGCATTGCGTCCCTTGTCTAAGATAAAGTAAAGCCTAGCTGGATTTTCTTCCTCAGGGCTGGAGAGGCAGCTTTGTACTAAAGTCCCTGTGGCTTTGTGCAACCGAATAAAGGTTTGAGCGTCACTAGCGTATTCTGGAAGCTTAGAACGCTCTACAGCCATGGTCATATAACGCAATGCGGCTGCGTGTCTTCCCTCCGACGCTTCATCGACAGCCAGGGCTAGCAGGTCATAGGGTGAGCATTGGCGAAAATTACTCATTATTGTTGTACTTGGGCTGAGCAATACCTGATTTGTATGCTAGGAATTGGTAATATTAGCACACCTAATGACCTTATGTAAAGACCTGATCTCAATTCAGATCCGGGAAATCTGATCTGTGCTTTGGTAAGCTATCAGCTATCACCTAATAGACATCTCCAAAAATTAACCTCAAACCCTTGCACTGCCTGGGTCAAAACCGAGTTTCTGGAGATGTCTAATGCGATCGCGCACCCTACTTGATGTGCTATCAGCTAATGTGCTAAGCGCACCCTACTTGATGTGCTTATGGGCTATTAGGAAGCTACGGAACTTTTGAATAAAATAAGTAAGCATTCTTTTAATATTAGTTATGGCAAGCTGACGGCTGACCGCTGACCGCTGAATGCTTACGTGCTTTGTGCAAAAGGCACGTTTATTCAAAATACTCCTCAACTGCTAATCAATCCGGAATCTGAAACTCAATTTCGCGCTTGGTAAAGGGCAAATCTTGATTAATAGCCTCAATTTCCTCGAATTCCATTAGGTTAACCTCATCGATATAGTTTTGAAAAATCCGGTCAAAGCGTTTATCGTAGAATCGATGAACACTATAGTTAGCCGTTGCTGGGAAACCACGACGCTTCTTGTGACGCCCACCAGCACCAGGGTCAAACATGGTGATGCCCTGGCCGATTGCCCACTCAATCGGTGCATAGTAACAGGCTTCAAAATGTAGGCAGTCAAATTCTTCAAAACAGCCCCAATAACGACCATACAAATGATTGCCCTTATTTATACAAAAGGACATTCCCACTGGTTTTTGGTCATCCTCCTCCCGGTAAGCAGCAATTAATACCACTCGCTGACGGTAGTTAGGATACAATTGCTTAAAAAATTGGCGCGTGAGATATTTGCTACCCCACATAAATTTATCGCAGGTGCTGCTGTAGAAGTTGTAGATTAAGGGAAACAAGGATTTTTCAATGTCATCCCCGGTGAAGATTTTCAGGGTTAGACCTGCTTTGGCTACAGCCTTGCGTTCTCGTTTAATATTGCGGCGTTGATTAGCATTAAAGACCTTTAGGTAATCCTCAAAACTACTAAAGCCTTGGTTTTGCCAAATATAGCTGTGATGTAGCCAGCCCTTAAAACCATTGCGTTCAATTACTGGTCGCCAATCCGGGTCAACAAAGAGGAAGTGACAACCAGACAGATGATTGCGATCGCAAAAATTATCAATAGCACTTACCATGATTTGTGTCAACTGATCTTCATCTTCTCCCGGTGCGATCAAAAACCGATAGCCTACCGCTGGGGTAAATGGTGTCATACCCAACAACTTCGGATAATAGGAAATGCCCAAGCGATAGGATAAATCCGCCCACTGTTGGTCAAAGACAAACTCTCCGTAACTGTGACCTTTGACATATATAGGTGCAGCAGCGATCAGCTGTCTATCTCGCCACACCGTTAAGTGATTGGGCAAC
>NZ_JAAHGN010001175.1:0-2206 GCF_010672485.1 Moorena sp. SIO2C4
TAGATGTGTGTGTGAGCATGTGCAGAGCAGTGAGTAGGTGCTTGAGTAGTAGGCTGCGCTGGCTGCTGCTGTAGGTGCTGCTGCTGTAGGCTGCGCGCATGGATAGCTTGGGTAGCTTGGCTTGGGTTTCCTACCATGTGCTTTGAGAATTCCAACCTTTAGAATTAAAATTCTGCACGCGTAGCGTGCGCGTAGCGCATAGGCTGACCGCTGACCACTGACCACTGACCACTGACCACTGACCACCTAGTTTACCTTTTATTATATCCCTTTAATGTAATAAATGTCTAAATATGGATACAAATTAAGGGAACATTGGTTATTTCCTACTCAAGGATGCTAATTTGTCAGAAACAATGCCTAAACGTCTTGCGTGATAGTAAAAATTTCCATTATCATCCCGGTTCTCAATGAGGCTAGTCACATAGCTGATACTTTGGCTACGGTTAGGGGAGCGTCTAATGTGGAAGTGATTGTGGTAGATGGGGGCAGTGATGATGAAACTGTTGCGATCGCACAATCAATGGGTGCTAAGATTATAGCTGCTGGTGCCGGTCGCGCTAGTCAAATGAATGCTGGGGCTGCGGTTGCTACTGGAGATATTCTACTGTTTCTCCATGCTGATACCCGTTTACCTAAAGGATTTGATACCTTAGTTCGCGAAGGGTTACAAGACCATGAAACCGTGGCTGGTGCCTTTGAATTAGCCATTGATGCTAACCTGCGGGGGGTAAGGCTAATTGAGCGGATGGTGAATTTGCGATCGCGTTTTTGCTCTCTGCCTTACGGTGATCAGGCTATCTTTATCAAGACTAAGGTGTTTACAGACCTGGGGGGTTTTCTTAATCTACCGATTATGGAAGATTTTGACTTGATGCGACGCCTCCGCCACCTAGGTAAAATAACTATCCTTAGTCAACCTGTGCTAACATCAGGACGCCGTTGGCAGACCTTAGGGGTTGTGAAAACTACATTAATTAACCAACTGGTGATCGTTGCCTATCATTTGGGGGTTTCTCCTCACCGGATTGTGGGTTGGTATCGTAGAGCAAAAGGATGAAGAAGTCGGGAATCGGGAATCGGGAATCGGGAATTGGGAATCGATGTGTGACTATTTATCAAAAAATAGTGGGAACGCTTAGTATACAAAAGCTAATAATTTTATAAATGGCAAATGTTTTCGGAGACTGACAACCATAGGGATAAGCGCGTTTCTATCATAGAGGTACTCCCGATTACCGACTCCCGATTACCGACTCCCGATTCCCGAACTCTAGTTGAAGCATGAGCAATTATAGTCAAATTCAGTCTTATCAAGATTTGCGAGTTTGGCAAAAGGGAATGGATGTAGCGGAGAGTTGTTATGTTATCACCAGAGAATTCCCTAAACAGGAAATGTATGGGATGACTGCACAGATAAGGAGAGCAGCTGCATCAATTCCTGCTAATATTGCAGAGGGATATGGACGGGAGTATCGAGGAGAATATGTTCAATTTCTTAGAATAGCTCAAGGCTCTCTCAAAGAATTGGAAACCCATCTTTTCTTATCGGTCAGAGTTAAACTGGCTAACTCGGTCGCGGTTAATCCGATTTTAGGTGAGTGTGAAGCTTTAGGAAGAATGCTACGTTCTCTAATTCGGTCATTGCTAGACAACTCATAATTCCGGAGTGGGGAATCGGGAATCGGGAGCGGTGCGACCCGTGGCGAATTTAATTACGGGTCAAGCGCACCGAGGGAATCGGGAGGAGTAGATAGTAGACCTATGCGCAAAAGTAGTTTTATGATAGTGTTTGCATCAATTCTTGTCTACTGTTCTGGTGATCCCCTGTTCCAGACAACTGCCGCGAAGTCAAGTCTTTGTGTGACTAGTTAAAGAATAGTAGACTTCGTTTGATGGAAATAGTTTTGTGGAATAGCCATCTTGGTAGAATAGCCATCTAACCTGGAACGGGCATCTTGCCCGTTGCTCCTGTTACAATTCTATTCGACTCCCGATTCCCGATTCCCGATTCCCGATTCCCGATTCCCGATTCCCGATTCCCGATTCCCCACTCCCGATTCCCGATTCCCGATTCCCGATTCCCCACTCCCGACTCCCGATTCCCCATGACTACACAAAAACAATGGCGTTCAGAAATTACTGCACTTCCCTCTTGGTTGCGACGTCCGATTGGTAATGCTAGTGACATCTCAACGGTGCAGCG
>NZ_JAAHGN010001176.1:0-2193 GCF_010672485.1 Moorena sp. SIO2C4
TCTTTTAGATGCATGAGCTTTTGGAAAACCATATTTGTCAGTTCTGCATCGTTGACGAACACCATGACCTTTAGCTTTGACTATTAAAGGCTTGATACCATTGAGCAACAGTTTTTCAGGAGTAGATTGACCTACACAAGCAGCATCTGCCCAATGAGTCTTATCAATGCCTCTGGTTTTACGATTAAACTTAGTCAGACCGCCGGAGCCAGTCTCTACAGGTAATCTAGTTAGCTTTAGTCTTCTGAATAATTCCCAACGAGTTGCATTTACTGCTGCTGCGTCTTTGAGTGGGGTTTTTGCTTTGGCTAGTACTCTTTTGAGTACATCAGGCTTTTTCTTGAGAAACTTCTCAATGGATTTGTTCCCTTTTTTCTGGTTACAGCTTCGACAAGCCAAGGTTAAATTACTAACTCGATTGCTACCTCCTTTTGATTTGGGAATAATATGATCTACTTCTAAAGGCACGTTTTCCGCACCACAATACACACAATTTCGTCCCCACTTGGTTAGTAAATATTCTTTGACCTCAAAACCAAATAACTCGCCTCGTTGATATTCAACCCCTGAGATTTCAGGATTTTGCATCTTTTGAGTGTCAAAGCGGACTAACTCTTGAGAAATTGCAGTTACAGGACATAACTTAGTAAGTCGCCTAACCCAAGTCTCAACATTAAAAATTCGACTCATTAACGATGGTGGGAGCCATCCTTCCGGTTTTATACGATTAATAAATCTGGGCTTACGGTAACGAGTTTTACGGTTACGCCGTCCACGTCTTAAAGCCCTACGAGACTCCAAGGCATTTTTAATCTGTAAACCTCGATGATAAATTTCTAAGGCATTAGTTACTCGTCCTGTTGACTCCTGGACAATGGCAATACCTGTGGTTTTTGAACCAGGATCTATCTTGATTCGATATGGATGGGTAACCGAATTATTAACTGTTCTGTCTAGCAGAATAATGGTGAATGGATAACGTTTAAAAACTTTAGCTCTCCTTTTTTTGAGTAGTTCTCTAGCTCTTGCCGGATGACAAGGCTCTAAAGGTTGTTTATCTTTATCTAGTACGAAAACTCGCATTACTTTGAACACTCCTTTTCAGGGTAAAGTTTGCCGAGTGCTTTGCACACGCTTGCGCGAACGACGATGTTAAGACTCGGTACTTTGTAAGTAACACTGGCTTTCCCGAATGACCTGTTTAATTACTTACTTCTAGAGCCTAGAGCTGGCACGTACTCCAGGGTAGGAATTTTAACTCTTGGTCTTAACGGCTGCTAATAATAAAACTAGCCGTCTGGTCAACAGACTCTTTCAAGCCCACGCTGTAATCTATGATTCAGCGTGCGGTAGTTGACTATTCCTTAAACATCATCACGGCGAAAGAACAACATTCGGTACACAGGTTCACCACGAGCGAGGGTGGAAATTTCCCGTTCAGTAGGCACTGGCAGGGGGTTGGTTGGCAGCCAAGCAGTCTCTGGCCGGTAGAAGACTGGATGAGCATCGAAGCGCGATCGCATTTCCACTGCCACTTCCTCCACATCGGATTGTAGAAAGACCTCCCCTCCACTGGTCAAATAAGCCCCTAGATTATCAACCAAGGTGGGCTGAACTATACGTCGTTTGGCTTGTCGCTTCTTGAACCAAGGATCAGGAAATTGAATAGTGACGCGCTGCAAGGCACCAGGGTGCCAAGAGCTAAAGAGTGAATCTATAGAACTATTAGCATTACAGAACAAAAATAGGAGATTGCTCAACCCTAAATCTACCACCTTACTGTTGGCTTGTTGTACCAATGGTTCCCGAATTTCTAACCCCAAAAAATTCCAGTGGGGTTGTTGTGTTGCCATCTGCAATAAAAATTCCCCTCTCCCACAGCCAATATCCAGATGTAATGGTTGAGTAGTTTGGGCATAAACTTGATTCCAATCCGGAGGACTCACCGGCATCTGATATTGCTTGCTAAGTGGATTAACGTGTTGTCGCACTCTGACTCTAGCCAACCTTAGCACCTCCTTACTTTACTCAGGGGATGGGGGATCAGGGATTAAGGGTTATATCCCTAATCTAGTTGTAAATGTGATATCTAGGTGCGCGCCTCCTAGGGCGAGTAAATCGCCCTAGGAGGCGCGCACCTCAATGAAGGCAATTCCAACTCATCTGTATTTATCCTAAATGTAATCTTTAAAA
>NZ_JAAHGN010001177.1:0-2189 GCF_010672485.1 Moorena sp. SIO2C4
GGCAAAGTAAAACTGTGAAGAGGCTGAGTCTGGCATTTGGGAACGAGCCATGGCAACAGCACCACGAGTATGAGTCAACTGAGGATCACTATTAATTCCGGCTACCTTAAAGGTTTTTCTGTATATCTCCATGACTCCCATGGCACTGAGCGACCAAGTAGTTCTTCCAATGCTGTAACTTCCTGTTTATAATACATAGTAAGAGCATTTTTGATAGCTGGTGAAATCGACACCTTTTCCTGAGGCTGCACATTAAGGCGTAAATAGATCGGATCCAAGGCTCGTCGAATTTTCCTCAAAACTTTGTGAATGGGTTTGTTTTGGGTATATTGACGCATACACTTTAAAAACTGCTCATAATTCCGGTGAAACCACCAATTTTTTACTGCCTTGCTGGGATTATATACTTTAAAGAGATAATCCCCATAGAAGCTGGAATCAATTCCTGCAAATCGACAAATTTTTTCAAGCACATATTTGGGATTACGGGATAATTCTTCATAAAAAGCCACATAAATTCTATCGGATCCGAATAACTCAAAGTAAGGTTTTAAGTAGACATAATAACGCCCTTGCTCAAGGGAACGCATATAGGTATAGGTATTTTCGTGCTCAAAATTATCTTTAATTAATTGCTGGTCAACATAGTTATCAAAGCTGATATTTTGAGGAAGATACTCTTTCTGTTTAGCAAATTTATACCAAGAGATTAAGCGAGAAACCGGTTCCCGTAGGATAAATATAAGTTTAACATTTGGTAGAGATTGTTTTATTTTATGGGGTGTACCTGATGAGTAAAGATAGTCTGGTGTTGCCTCCATCCGAATTTTTTCGACATTGGAGCACTGAGCATAACGAAAAATATCATCATATTTTTCTAGACCATCTTCATATCGATAGTTTGAAGCTTCTGGATAATCTTGATCCAAAAAGAAGCGAATTTCTTTGAGGTTAGAGGTACAAACTTGAGGATGATCAGCTAAATAATAAAATAGTGATGTTGTTGCCGCTTTTGTTGTGCCTCCAATAATTAAGTAAGAGTGCTGTTTAAAACTTGAACTATTCATAGATTTTATTACCCCTCATTCACTGTGATGTTTTTGCAGCAGAGAAACACCCTTTCGATGGAGTAGATAGATGATCAGTATCACATAGATAATAGCCATAACAGGCCAACTCATAGCAATACCAATTAATCCCCAAACTTGCCAAAATAACCAACTCAGAGCAACCCCTACAAATGCCATGGTCACCATACTCCAGACAACCAAACCATAAGCTCTCTGAGCATACAAACCAGCTTCAAGCACGGGGATTAGAGAAATAAATGCCAAGGACAGCCCTAACCAAAAGAACACTTGAGACGTCTGCTCAATAGAGGCAGCTTCAAAAGAACCATGTCCGTATAGCAAACGAATGATTTCGTCATGAGATACCACAATGAAAAGTACTGCAGGTAAGCTGACTAATAGGGTTTTGGTCAGGTTTTTGCGCAAAGCCGATCCTAACCGGGATTTATGCCCAGCTAAGTCATGCTCTGTCATGGCAGGCAAGCTGGTTGTAGCAATACTGACACCAATAATCGTTTGAGCAGCGGAGACGATCCGAATCGCAAAGTAGAATGTGGAGACCCCGCCAACTGCTACTAAGGAAGGCAGCATCTGGCTCTTGACTAGATTAGATGCGAGCTTAATCACAAAACCAATAGTGGGTAAAGAACCTGCTTGCCACAGACGCAGGAGGTCATCTTTGCCAGCCCAAGCCAACCATTGATGGTGGTGTCCCGCTTTAAAAGCATCTAGAAATACCAGCACAAAGAATCCACCAAATCCCAAGGTATAAGCGATCGCTATCCACAGAGCAATACTAGACTGTTGCCATGCCAACCCAATGGCAGCCACTACGAAACCTGGTGCGATCGCATTCCGCAGAGCTACCGCACTAAAGCGCCTTTGGCTGTTGAGGATCACACTAAAGACCGCAATCCCAGGAGCAAACAAAACCATTGGCGCACAGATCCGAAATAAAAACGTTGCTTGTGCTCTACCCTCTGGAGAAAATCCTGGGGCTAACCCAGTTATAATCAATGGCGCTATAATTTCCAACAGAACAGTTAGACTAACACCGAGTACTAAAGCTAAGTTGACAATGCCACTGACCAAGCGATGATATTCCCTGTGATTCAGAGA
>NZ_JAAHGN010001178.1:0-2184 GCF_010672485.1 Moorena sp. SIO2C4
CTTGGGGGTTTCCCCCATGAGCGACTGCCGTGGTTCCCCCCATGAGCGACTGCATCAAGACGGGAGTAGGGAACAAAAATTCTCACAATTGATTTAGGATTGCAATAGGCAATAGGCAAAAGAAACAATAATTGACGGCAACAATATCATAAAAGCGATGCAGTGAGGTGGAGATCCCCCCTAACCCCCCTTAGAAAGGGGGGAACAATAGCCCCTGCCCATGGACAAAAAGGCTATGGCTCTTCTAGCTTCCCCCTTATTAAGGGGGACGGGAGGGGGATCCCGACGGGCATTGGGAGGATTTATCCAAAATCCAGCCAGTATTGCCCATCTCCCCATCTCCCCAAACTCCCCTCTGATTCCCGATTCCCGATTCCCGATTCCCTTCTTCAACTAACAAAAGACTCAATCGCCTTAGCAGCACGACGCCCGGATAGGGTAGCTCCTTCCATACTATCGATATAGTCTTGTTGGGTATAGCTACCGGCTAGGAAGAAATTAGGGATTGGTGTCTTTTGGTTAGGGCGATAGGGGTCCATGCCAGGGGCTTCCCGGTATAGAGACTGAGCGAGTTTTACGACACTATACCAGGTCATGGTCAAGTCTCGTGAGGAGGGAAACAAGTTATGGACTTGGTGAAGCACATGTTTTGCGATCGCATCATTACTTTGTCGGATAAATGGGTCTCCTGGGGTTAGTACCAACTGCATCAGTGACCCTTCACCGGCTTTGTAATAGTCACCAGGACTAGTGAGAGCTAAATCTGCAAAGCAGGAAAAGTCAGCATCGGGAGTATACAGTAGATTATCCATCCCTGCTGCTTCTTGGAGTTGCTGGCGTTTCTCAGCATCATGAAGCTCTGTCACCCAGCCATCAAATCGTAGTTGGACCGTGGCCACTGGTACCGTATCCAGCTTGTAGATATTATCGAAATCGGACCACTTGCGCCATGATTTCGGTAACAGTCGTTTAACACCAGGCACATCAACGGCACAGACATAGGCATCAGCGGTAATGGTTTCTTCGGTTTCCCCTTTGGCAATCACTAAACCAGTCACTCGGGTTTCCTCTGGGGTTTCGGTAAACAGAATTTCCCTGACTTGGCGGCGAGTGTGGATTTTTGCTCCTCTTTCCTCTAAATACTGAATAATTGGTTTATGGAGGTACTCATGAGGAGAGCCTTCCAGCATTCGTAGTACCGATGCCTCGGTTCTAGCCGCAAATAACTGGAAGATGGTTAGCATACAACGGGCAGAAATATTCTCGGTATCGATGAAACCCAGAGCATAGGCAATGGGATTCCACATCCGCTTTAAACTACCGTCGGAACCACCATGACCGCGAAACCAATCAGCGAAACTGACCGCATCTAGGTCACGAATCGTTTTCATTGCGCCATCGAAATCTATCAAGCCACGCACCAGAGGGCTAATCCCCAGAGCAATGGAGTTTTGCAGCTTATCCTGGAGGGAGAGTTGGGAGGTGGTAAAAAAAGCTTTTAGGCCATTAAAGGGAGCACCAGTAATGAAGCGAAAGTCTAGCTCACCCTTGCGTCCATCATTATTAATAAAGGTGTGAGTATGCTCCTTCAGGCGCAGAAACTGGAACGCTCCCACCTTCTTCATCAGCTCAAACAGGTTGTAATAGCAGCCAAAGAAGACATGCAACCCCATTTCGATGTGATTGCCATCCTTATCTACCCAGCTGCCTACCTTTCCCCCCACAAAGGGACGGGATTCAAAAATTTCCACCTCATGACCAGCATCCACTAACTCTATTGCTGTGGCCATGCCCGCGAGCCCCGCACCAACGATTGCTAAGCGCATTCTCCCCTATCCTTTCAGTTTCTTTACAGATTGTAATATATTCCGGGAGTGGGGAGTCGGGAGTCGGGAGTCGGGAGAGTTGATGTAGATGTAGGGTGGGCAGTGCTTAGCGTCGAGATGGTCAGCTTTTTAATTGGGATCAAGCACTGCCCACCAGTGCGATCGCTTTTGACTCTTTCCTAATAATTTACTTTTGGTGGGCAGTGTTTTCCCCCGATGACAAGCTAATCTGATCGGTTTCGAGCACTGCCCACCCTACTATTCTTTCCTAATAATTTACTTTTGGTGGGCAGTGTTTTCCCCCGATGACAAGCTAATCTGATCGGTTTCGAGCACTGCCCACCCTACGCTTAATCTT
>NZ_JAAHGN010001179.1:0-2174 GCF_010672485.1 Moorena sp. SIO2C4
AGGAACCCTTGCCCAATGACGATCCTTTTTGGTCTCATCCGCGCATTATAGTAACTCCCCATATTGCTGCTGTGGGTAACCCTAAGGAGCTAGCCGCTCGCATTGTGGATACAATCGATTGCAGTCGTGAGGGAAGACCATTGGAGAATGCAATTGATCGCAACCGGGGCTACTAAGTCTTAATTGCGTGTTGGCTCAATAGTGCTTAAGTATATGCCAAAGAAATAGTCTTTGACGATCCACTAAATCCACCTTGATTTTAAAACAAAGGAGCTATCTTATGGAAGCAACACAACCTACCCAGCCCGAGAGGGCTTTCAAATACTTTGATTTGTATGGCTCAATGCGATCGCACAAAATCATGTTAGAAGATAGCGCGAGGATGGAAGCCTATCACTCAGCTATATTCAAGAACAAGTCGGAAATGATCGCGGACAAGGTCGTCCTTGATGTCGGTACTGGAACAGGTGTATTAGCTGTTTGGGCCGCTAAAGCTGGTGCAAAACGTGTTTACGCCGTGGACGCTAGTAATGCTGCTAAACTTGCTAGACGGTTAGTTCAGTCGTCAAATGTGTCAGATGTCGTGACAATTCTCAACTCAAAAGTAGAGGAGGTGGAAATACCCGAACCCGTAGATGTAATTGTCAGCGAATGGATGGGCTGCTTTTTGCTCAAAGAATCGATGTTTGATAGCGTGGCATATGCTCGCGACAAATGGCTAAAACCAGGTGGATTGATGTTGCCTTCCCGTGCCACAATTATCCTTGGACTGTATGCACCAGATAACGATCGCGATCGCACCGATTTTGTCAGATTCAAGCTGGAAAAAGAGATAGCAGAGTGGAACGAAACGGTTACTAATCTTCAGAGTCTTGATGTGGACTATTCCATTTTCACTTCGGAGGTGGTTCAGGATTTGTCAGACTACTTTTTGACAAATAAGTACCTGGACAAAAATAAACATTACTGTATTAACTTGTGTAAAGTGGCCAAAAGTCCCTCTGCTCCCTGCTCCCTGCTCCCTGCTCCCTATGTAAAGAGTTAATTTTAGTTTTGTCCGACTACTTAGTATGCGCGTCAACTACTTGTCCCCAGACAATCTCGCCTCAGCACCACAGAAAGTGCTTGAGTTTGACTGTGCCACAGTCGATGCGACCGCACTCCTCCAGTTCAGCCAGGATTTTGAGTACACTATCAGCAAACACGCTGAAATTAAAGGGTTTCTTGGCTGGTTCACCACAGATTTTCCCAACGGAGTCGTTCTCGATACTGGGCCTGGACCAACTTACAGCCACTGGGGTCAGCAACTATACCCCCTCAAAGAGAGCTTAAAAGTTGCACCGGGCGATCGGGTAGTGGGAACAATTACTGTTAGCCGAGATCCGGATGAGCCGAGATTTAACATAATTGAGTTAAAGTACCAAGTTAATACAGGTCTAGAACAGACTGCTCTGTTCAACGTGGGCCATGTACAACATCTGGATGAAGGATCAAAAAATGTATTCGGCTGACCACTGAATGTTAAGTAGGTGGAATAGCATTAACATAAGAATAATTGAATATTTTCTGATCTACTGTCACTATAGAACAATTAGATAATCTCGCCGTTGCGACAATTATTCTATCTGCCGGGTCTTTGTGAAAATCACCTGGTAGTGATTGAGCATCAACTGCGATCGCAGGAGTGATAGAAAAAAGAATAACTCCTTCTTGTGCTAGGGCAATTTCAAACCATTCTTGAATAGATACCGGAAGAATTATCCTGCCTGCACGCTTCTAGTCTTGCTATCTCAATAAGACTTATCGTACAAACTCCTAATCCATTTGGTCTCTCATTCTCAATGACCTCACGGTGGTAACTGGTCAGTTTAGGATCGTTATGATTCCACCAAACAAAAATATGAGTGTCCAGAACAATCATAAAACTTCTCGATCGCTATTCTCCATATCCCAGTCTTCTAGAGGGATAGCTGGCTCTTCAGGATCAGCATAGTATGCGTAGGGCTGCTTGTTTGCCAATGGTAAGATAGGATATTCCTTGTCTTGATGCAAAGCGCGAGTGGGGGAAACCACGGCAGTCGCTCATGGGGAAGACCACGGCAGTCGCTCATGGGGGAAACCACGGCAGTCGCTCATGGGGGAGACCACGGCAGTCGCTCATGGGGGAAACCCCA
>NZ_JAAHGN010000118.1:0-11350 GCF_010672485.1 Moorena sp. SIO2C4
TGGGGAAACCACGGCAGTCGCTCATGGGGGGAACCCCCAAGACCGCGCTGCCTCCCCTGTTCCGAAGCTGCATCGCTTAATGGCAAGCTCAAACCCTTATAACTACGTCCAAAGGAGCGCCCAAAACAGAATGTATATTTTTGGAACTTATGGGCTGAAATTATTATCCAGTAAGGATTTCAGCTTGTATGTCACCCCCCCAGGAAGATAGTTCATTGTAAAAAACACCCGCTGTTTAATTGCAGCGGGTGTTGAGTGAATAATTCAGAATGCTGGTAAAGCATAATTGAGTATCTCCTGCATGACGCGCTGGTAGTGTTTAGCTAAAATTTCGCTACCGCTCGGAATGATAGGAGGTATTGCTTTTTTTGGGGTTGTCGGAATAGCTGCTGATTGCTGATCAAAATTAGGACTTGAAGCGTTACTGCTTGGAATATATAGCGTTTCTCATAGCTATGAGGTACAATTATAAATAGATTAAATAGTTAATTATAAAAATTTCGTATGAAACCTTACTCTCTTGACTTTCGGCAAAAAATTCTATAAATTCATAACAAATAAAAATTATCAAGGTGCGCGCCTCCTAGGGCGAGTAAATCGCCCTAGGGTCGCACCTCCGAAACTTAGCTCAACGTTTTGGTGTAGCCAAAAGCTTTATTCAAGTGCGGCTCGTTCCAGCTAAGAGCCTTATTACATAAGGGGTATGAGCTGGGGGAAAGAAGGACTAAAAAACCTTCAAACCTAACTGACTGTTTGGATGGCGGTGAAAACCCGACCCCTTCAGGAGTGAAGTGACACCCGATCTGGCCACACCGAGACAGACGGCATTCTGTCAGAGTGACGCTGGCGACAGGGCGCAATCAGACATATTTCAGATGTATGACACTGGCGCTAATGGGAAGATGTCATGGGTAGATTAACGAAAGTCCTTAAAAAGTGTCTAAAAGCTAAGCCGCAATCTGATCGAGCCAAAGCGAGACTTCATCCTTTTATTCTCACGGTGTATTTTGAATGACAACCGTAAACTCCGAGAAGAGGATAGGCAAATTGGTTAGAAGTTACCGCAAGAATAGTGGAGCCTTTATAGTTAGTCGGCTATGGGTAAAAGGGTTAAAAATTTTGTAGTAAGGCTCCACTATTCTAAGGTTTCATCTCCGGACTGCCCTAAAACCTCATAACAATCTAACAGTCGGAACGAGTAAAAACGACAGCAACAAATGAGTCTAAGGAAAGGTCGAATCCTTAGTAAGTTATGCCAAACCTAATCCTCACTGTCGGGTAGGATGTAGCCGGAAACTGGCTACGGGTATTCAGAAAACACGAACTCTAGGAGAGCATAGGTAGACCCATGTCAAACAGATATAGCGACCTTTGGAAAGGACAAAAGTGGAAGAAACTCCGCCAAAATCTATTCCGCCTACAAAAGCGAGTGTTTAAAGCAGTTCGAGATGGCGACCTAAAGAAGGCGCGGTCACTCCAAAAACTGATTATGAAATCCCGTGCAGCACAACTTTTGGCAGTCCGTCAAGTGACACAGCTAAATAAAGGGAAAAAAACGGCGGGAGTTGACGGTAAGTCAAGCCTCAACTACCGGCAGAGATGGGAACTGGTAGAAACATTGAACGACTTTGCTTCGGACTGGAAGCATAGCCGACTCCGCGAAATCCCCATCCCTAAAAAGAACGGGAAAGTAAGGGTGTTGAAGATACCTACCATCGCTGATAGAGCATGGCAATGTCTAGCCAAATACGCTCTGGAACCTGCCCATGAGGCAACGTTCAGTGCCTATAGTTATGGATTCAGGCCGGGAAGAAGCGCACAAGATTCTCAGAAAATGCTATTCCTAAACCTGTGTTCGACTAAAAACGGCATACAAAAAAGAGTCTTAGAACTAGATATCAAGAAGTGCTTCGACCGAATAGCTCACACCACCATAATGAAGGAATTAATTGCACCTTCAGGCTTAAAATACGGGATATTTAGATGCCTAAAAGCAGGAACACATCCCGAATTCCCTGAGCAAGGAACTCCTCAAGGCGGTGTAGTTAGCCCGCTACTAGCAAACATAGCACTGAACGGAATAGAAGAATTAGACCCCAAAGTCAGAAGCATTAGATATGCCGATGACATGGTAATAATTCTAAAGCCAAAAGATAACGCTGAGAAAGTTTTAAATAAAATCAAAGCTTTCTTAGCAAAACGCGGAATGGAAGTCAGCGAGGAAAAAACCAAGCTAACTAAGACGACAGACGGGTTTGATTTTCTGGGGTGGTACTTCCGTGTCCAGAAAAACGGAAAATTTCGATGCATTCCCTCAGAGGATAATCATCGAAAAATACGTGAAAAAATCAAGCACGTAGTCAATAACTCGAACTATGGTGCCGAAATAAAAGCACAAAAAGTAGCCCCGATCGTACGTGGATGGAGAAACTACCATAAGAACTGCTATATGAGTAGTTCCAGGGATTCTCTATGGTTCATGAGAAATACGGCTCACCAGAAATTCCGCAAAGAAAAAAAGGTAAGTCGCTATAAAGCTACTGAACTATGTAAGAAAGCATTCCCGAAAGTAGGATACAGCCAAAATGAACACGTTAACGTTAAGGGGACTAAGTCACCTTATGATGGTGACCTAGTTTATTGGAGCAGAAGGAACTCGAACCTCTACTCAGATACTACCTCAGCAGCTTTGAAAAGGCAAAACCATTCCTGTGGATTTTGTGGACTAAGATTCCTAGAAGACGAGGATGTACACCTTCATCACATAGATGGAAACCACGACAACTGGAAATCAAAGAATCTAATAGCAGTACACAATAGCTGTCACCAGCAAATTCACTGGAGCACTCCTAAGGGAGAGAAGATCTAGGAGCCATATGAGGGGAAACTTTCACGTATGGTATGACAGGAGAGGTGCCCTCCTTAATCGGAGGCATCGACTCTAACAAATTACTAAAACAACATAGAGAAACCGGAGATATTAAACCGCAACGTCAAGGGGGAAGTCCGCCAGGGTGCATCTCAGTTTTGCCATTAGGCAAAACTGAGATGCACCCATTCTAAACTCTGGCCATTCTCACTGACAGCTATACGCAAAAATCGCTGTCGGTAAGGATAGTTAAGGCAAATGCAAGTTGTAAACCGATGCTACCAGATTTGATATAATTCCCCCAACAGTTGTTGAGTTCACTTACCTGCACCTACCTACAACTTGCACCTATTTACAACCTTAAACCTTAAACCTTAAACCTTAAACCTTAAACCTTAAACCTTAAACCTTAAACCTTAAACCTTAAACCTTAAACCTTAACCATTGTTTCGGCTTGGTAGCGGATATTAGCTTGTTTCAACCGATTGAGGGCTTCACCCAAGCGATCGCATTCCGCAATCAAACTAATCCGCACATACCCTTCACCCCCGATGCCAAAAGCATTTCCCGGCGTGAGGACTACTCCAGTTTGCTGCAAAACATCCAGAGCAAAATCCGTTGAACTTACCCCTACTGGGCAAGGAACCCACAGATACATGGTTGCCTTGGATTTAGGAATCTGCCAACCCAACTCTGCCAAACCCTCAATCATGAAATCTCGGCGGCGGCGGTAACGGTTTTGGACGTCTTGAAGGTAAACATCTGGCAGTTGCAAGGCCGCTTCAGCAGCGGTTTGCAAGGCAGCAAAGATCCCATAGTCCAGATTAGTTTTTAAGGTACGCAACCCTTGAATAATGCGGCTATTCCCCACTACAAAGCCAACGCGCCAGCCAGCCATATTATAAGTTTTGGATAGGGTGTGGAATTCTACACCAATATCTTTAGCGCCAGGAATTTCCAGCAAGCTAGTAGGCTGATAGCCATCAAATGCTAATTCCGCATAACATAAGTCATGTACTAGCAGAATTGAGTACCGACGGGCAAAGGCAACAATTTCTTCAAAAAACTCCCTTGGGGCGGTAGCGGTGGTCGGATTACTGGGATAGTTAAAATAGAGGATCTTAGCTCGTTGGGCAACCTGATCCGGAATTGCCCCTAAATCAATCAGCCAATCATTCTCCCGTTTCAAAACCAAGCTGTGAATTTCCCCCCCAGCAATCAACGGACCCCGGAAGTGGACCGGATAAGCAGGAGAAGGTACTAAAATCAAATCTCCCGGATTCACATAGGCCAAGGCTAGGTGAGCTAGTCCTTCCTTGGACCCTAACAGAGGTAAAGCTTCACTGTCTGGGTCTAGCTCCACATCATAGCGGCGGTGATACCAATTCGTAATTGCCCGACGGAAATTAGCAGTCCCCTCAAAGGGAGGATAACCATGGTTAGCCGGATTTTTTAAGGCTGCGATCGCTGCTTCGATCACCGGCTGCGGTGCTGAACCATCAGGATTACCCATCCCCAAGTCAATCAAATCCAGCCCTTGCTCACGGGCTCTTGCTTTTAATTCATCTAAACGAGCAAATACATAGGGAGGGAGTGCGCTTAGTCGTTGTGCTGGGGTAATCAAATCTACCATCATCAGTGTCAGGTTTGGAAGTTAGCCGGTTGAAGGTCAAAACCTAGAATTTTTGACTTTGGCCAAAAGGCCACGCGATCGCGAACGAGTTGAGAGCCAGTATAAGGGAAAATGCTAGTAATATAAAAGGTTATTAGAAATCCGAACACTGAAAACTCCGCCACAAAGCGAGCGGAGATGAAAGCGACTAGCGCGCTTTTAGCCTAAAAGAAATCTAGTCTAAAGGGTTGACGATTATCTAGCCCTAGGGTATATAAGTATAGGGTACAGGTTGAAAAACCGAGGCGCAACCGGGAGAGAAGCCCGCCACTGCTTGACCTTAAAACAGTAATGCCCGGAGGGCAGGGAAAATCCTCCTTAAAAACCCAATCGTTAACTAACAATTAACGTGTGAACCCAGAAAAATCACAACTTGAGAAAAAGAAACGGTACGGTGGGGCACACCGGAACCAGGCGAAAAGGAAGAGAAACGGACTCTTAAAGGCACTTCCAACTAAGTAACCAAACGCCTAGGGAGAATCGCCCTCTGGGTCTGTCGTAAATTGACTAAAAACTTGGTCTTGACGGGTTTTTGGTTAAGTACTGTCCTATTTTTGACGGCGTTAAAGATAGGAATACGGCGGTTTAAGGCGGCTCGTTGATCTAGGAATCCCCGCGCCTAATGGTCGGGGAGTGTCAACAGGTTTGAGCTCAAAAGCTGCAACCTTAACCCAACACCGTTCAACCTACAACCTGCAACCTGCAACATTTTTGAATGAAGAATGTAGAATTCCAAATTCTACATTCTTCATTCTACATTCTTCATTCTGACAGACAACCTTCAACCTCAACCGCTGGCAAACTTAACTCCTTACGACTGCCCTCAACTAGTATCCTAGTAGAAACCATTGCTGCCATCAGCTGTTCTGGAAGCACCTTAAACGGTAGCCGATGAATATCAGAATTTTCCCCACAGGCAATCTCAGCTGCTTTCTGTAACTGAGCCAAGGTAATCGACCCTAATCCCAGGTCTTGGAGAGTTTGGGGCAAACCAAGCTCAGCATAAAACTTCAGCAACTGTTGCCGTGCTGATGCCGCCAGTTGGTTCCCCTGAAGCATTTCTTCCAAACGCAGCTGCACCAAAATGCCATAAGCCACCTTTTCACCATGTAAAGAATCGTGAGCTGCTGGGATATGAGTTAAACCATTATGTACAGCATGGGCAGCAACAGTACGACATCGAGCTCCACCCAAGCCCCCAATCACACCAGCCAGTAAAACTGTTGCATCAACAACTTCCCGCCAAACTTGACTACCAGGTTGGGTTAGAGCCTCAACCGACTTTTGGAACAAAATATCTCGCAATACCCTTGCCTGTTGGACAGCCGCAATAATTAGAGTATCTGTAGCGCTACCACTACTAACCGAAGCTTCGTACCACTTCGCTAAGGCATCACCAATCCCGGCAACTAGGGTACGTTGGGGCGCTGTCTGAATCAAGCTGTAATCAAGTACCAATAAATCTGGGCAATGGTCAAGTCCAACATCATACAGGAAAGCCCCATGGTCAGAATAGATATTAGATAGAGCTGTCCAAGCGGCACAGGTAGCAGCAGAGGTGGGTACAGTAACTACAGGTAACTGACACTGGTGCGCTAGGATTTTAGCAGTATCCAACGCCTTACCTCCGCCAATCCCAATAATCAAGTCAGATTGATGAGCAGCAACAGCTTCTGAGAGTTTAGCTAGAGACTTCTCACTGCAATCAGGACTGTAGGATGCGCATTCATAACTGAGTTGATGCTGTTCCAAAACCGATTCCAGTGATGAGGCTAGGGTAGCCAGAGTATGCTGACCTCCTAGAATCAAAGGACGATTTCCCAGCCGTGCGATCGCATTTCCTGATTCTTCCAAGGAGCAACGCACTACTTGAGTCGGTGCCACGTTTAGGTAAAGCAAGGAAGTAGGTGCTTGTTTGGTCATGCCTGTAGCCCAAATAAACTTTTGGTTTGTTGACACTCCCCGCCCGCTTATGGACGGGGATTCTCACTTCAACGAGCTGTCTTGCCTAACCAGGCCGGAGCCAGGAAAGGTAGAGGACAATTCTCCATGAGCGTGTTTGGTCTATGACCTAGGTTTCGGTGTGCCCCACCGTACCTAAATTATTAAGGATTTAGATAGACAATGATTTTAAATATTTTGGCTCTCCTAGAGTGGCTATTATAAAGTATAAAATAATCGCCATAGCCTTTACTAATCAAGGGTTTGATTAATTTAAAAATGCCAATAAACTAAAAATGTATTTTTAGTTTATTGAATCCCTTGCTATTTAAGGG
Organism: Moorena sp. SIO2C4; assembly: GCF_010672485.1. Lineage (NCBI taxonomy): Bacteria > Bacillati > Cyanobacteriota > Cyanophyceae > Coleofasciculales > Coleofasciculaceae > Moorena > Moorena sp. SIO2C4. Next base: position 6,818 of record NZ_JAAHGN010000118.1, read on the forward strand.
GTAATCGCTAATTTAAACTACTCATTTACTATAATCAGTCTAGGAGAGCCCATATTTTTTTTAATCTTAGATTTTCATAGACGACCAAATCGTTAGATTGGATTATGCAACATGCTTATCTCTTAGCTTGTTTTTTACATTGTCTACTTATTCTAAGATAGTGTCTATCCGTATTGTTTTTAGTTATCTGTTATATTTTTCAATAACACGCTCTGTGAAAACTGTCAAGTCAGAGATTAAAATAAAAGCCGTCCTAGAAGGACGGGGCTTTAAACCCATTTTTTTGGCTAAGGTGAGTAATTACCTTACTGGGTGATAGGTCTTTTATTATACATTTTGCCAAACTTAGAGGGGTTAGGGGTTAGGTATTAGGTGTAGCCTTGGATGACAATCTTCAACCTTTCAAACTTTCAACCTTTCAACCTGCAACCTTTAACCTTCAATTTGAATTAGCTCAGAAACAGTTTACGCTCCGCTTCTCTGCGTTTGCTCAAGCCTAATAGGACTCGACCACCACCCTTGTTCCAACGAAGAAACTCCTTGGCCGCCCCTTGAACATCACCCTGATTCAACTTACGTAACAATGTAGAGCGCCTAAACGCTGTTGGTCCTATATTGAACACAAAGCTAACTAGAGCAGAGAATTGATTATCAGTCAGTGATACTTTGACAAGATTACTCACCGTAGATTCAGAACTTTCTAAATCTTGTCTGAGCAATTTCTCCCCTTGCTCAACAGTGATGATATCTCCTATCCTAACACCAGCAGTATGACCCCATCCAATAGTAGGAATTCCCACCGGATCGATATAAGCTTCTACTCTGCCATCAGGGCACCTTTTATGGAGTCCTTCAAACTCTTTAACAAGATCTAAACCAGCTTGGTTAATGTTTCTATCGGTACCTGGTGGCAACTCTGGTGTTACTTTCTTGATGATAGCATCAAAGTAAAACTGAGCCGTTTGAGGACCAATAATTCCTCTGACAGCTCCAGTATTACCGAGTTTGTTAGCATCTTTAAACTTATTGACTCCTGCCTCAGACAAGTCCAAGCCGCATTCTTGACACAGTTCAAGAAAATTTTCTAAAATTATAGGGCTAATAACGTCTTCTACCTCCAATTCCATTAATTCTTGGAGTTTACTAACCTGAGGCACTGGCAGGTTGACTAGAATGTCAAGTGCATAGCGTTCTTCCACAGAAAGGCTATCGGTGTTGATGTCTTTAATAGTTAGAGCTGACATAGTTGGATGACTTATAAAATAAACGTAACGTTATTGGTGATCAAATCTGCTTTACTAATTATTAGATCCCTGATTTTTTATTGCTAAAGGTTAAGGGTAAATTATTAATTCGCAATTTTTAATGGTTATAAAAAAGCGATAAACCAGATTTTAATAGACAAGAGTCGCCCAGGAAAAAAATTCCATGACTTGACTCTGTTTCTTGACTAAGCTGATAGCTGACTGCTTACTCAACAACTAGGGTTTTGAGTTACTAAAGTAGTCTTCAGCGTGAGTTTTCGCTTTTACGTTAATTGTGATAAGTTTGAAACAAAAATTTACAAAACTAGGAATTCCCCTTTCCCGTCTCTTGGTGCGCGTTCCCGTGGGCGACAGATTATTAAGGGTAATTATCCGGAGATGATATGACAAGCCGAGCCAAACCTTGATTTAGCTTGATTTAGATCTAGGGTGAGTTAAAGGGGTTAAAGTGACCGAAAAAATTGCGAAAAATTAATCATGATAATAACTAACTTAGGTGAAATCGCCTCTGAGCAACGACTTCACCTAAGGAAAGTGGGATGCGTTAACTATTGCCTCCACAAGCAATTTTATGGTAAAAAAAATCGGTCTATTATTGGTCAGTCTACCGATTCTAAAGGTGCGCTTTCCGTGATGGCGTTCGCTTAGCGTGACCTACGGTCAAGGGATTGCTCGCCATCACGGGTCGCACCTAAAGGTATCCTAGGGATTGACACCTGTGGTAGATGTATTTTTTCAACTGTTGGAGTGTAACCCAGCCATTGTAGGGACTGTTGGGCAAACTGTTGAGGACAACCGCTGACCCCAAAGCGAGTTGGTCTTGCCTCCCCAGTATTCTTCCCTCCAATTAAATCCAGTTCTTGAGCAGCAGCAGCAACAACGTATTTCGCTGGGTCTACCAATTTAACGTCTGGGGGTAATATTTCCCGTAGGATCGGTTCGAGATGGGGATAATGAGTACAGCCATAAACTAGGGTATCAATTTGGGCTGCTAGCAAAGGTTCTAGGTACTGCCGTGCTACCGCTGTAGTGTAGGGTTCGCACAAGCGATTTTGCTCCACTAATGGCACAAACTCCGGACAACCCACTTGCCAGACCTGAGCCGTTGGTTCAACCTCTAAAATAGCATTTCGATAAGCATTGCTGGCAGCCGTAGCTGGTGTAGCAATCACCCCAATCCGACGACCTTGGTGGAGCGCCGCACGGGCACCCGGTAGAATCAGCCCCAGCATTGGGATGTCAAACTCACTACGCAGAGTTTCCAATGCCAGAGCCGAACTGGTGTTGCAGGCCATCACCACCATTTTGACATCCTGTTGCACCATCCAGCTGAGAATCTCGAAGCCGAACTGCACGATTTCATCGGTAGATCTGGTACCGTAGGGTAGCCGTGCTGTGTCAGCAAAGTAAATAATTGATTCGGATGGTAGTTGTTTGTATAGTTCCCTCAGAACAGTCAGACCCCCCACACCACTGTCGAAAATCCCGATAGGACTACTCTGGGGTTGAGTTCGAGAGATCAAAATTTGGTTATTGATCATTGGCTAAGAATTGGCACCTACCCACCCAGGGGCAATAAACAAATTACTTAGGTTCGCTCAAAACAAGAAAATTGTTAGATTATAGGTTAGCAATTATCAATTAAGAATTGACAAAATATCAGAACTTAACTTAGGTCAACCGATTCTGCCGAATATAACCGATTTTGCCGAATATATAGGAGGATGCCACGAGCGATCGCTCTAGCCATCTGGCTGCGATAGGCGGAAGTTTTCAGTTTAGCGGAGTCTTCATAGCCGGTTAGAAAACCAACTTCTACCAGAACTGCTGGCATGGAGGTTTTCCTGAGCACATAAAACCTCGCCCGTCGGGTACGTCGGTCACTAATATCCACGCTCCGCAAGATAGTGTAGTGGATGGTTTGGGCAAGACTCTGACCAGTAGAGTAGTAGTAAGTTTCTAATCCATTCACATCCGGTCGGTTACGCCCGATAGCATTAGCGTGGATGCTGACAAATAAATCAGCATCAGTCCGTTCTGCCACTTGAACTCGTCCATTCAGACTGATGAATCGGTCATCTGAGCGAGTCATGACAACCTGGATCCCCTGTTTTTCCAACAGCGCTTCCACCTGTCGGGAAATCGACAAATTAACATCCTTCTCTTGTATACCCCCAATCCCAATAGCACCAGGGTCTTTGCCACCGTGTCCGGCATCAATGACCACTACCAGGCGCTCTTTGGGAACCCGACGTCTGGGAATTGGTGGGCGAGTCCGGTTAGGCGGTGGCACAGGAATCGAGTTAGGCGGTGGCACAGGAATCGAGCGCGGGGGTATCCTGGTTGGCCTCCTTGATAGAAATGGTCTCAGTTGCAGAGCCAACAGCTGATCATTGAGCTGATTGAGGCTACCAATTCGGGTACCGTTTGATGGTTGTACCAGAATCAGCACCGTGTTTTTGTCCTCCTGCCGAACCATCACCTCTGATACGGGACTAGTGGTATTAAGTTGAGGGCCACTGAACTTCTCAGCTAGTTTGGCATTCGGTATAGTAATTTGGTAAGACTTTGAACGAGGATCCCATTTGCTAGTGGCTCTGACCCGTTGGTTAGCCTTAATCAATAGCTGAGTCTGATTACTAGCCAGTTCCACTGACCCAATGGTGGCTAACTTACCGGTATTAGCCGAGCCACGGGATTGAATCGGTTTCGTTGGAACTTTGGATGTTGGTCCATTATCTAAGCGTTGAGCTGGGATCCCCCTAGGGAAAATCAACACCCCTCCCAATCTTTGACTGAACGATGCCAGCCAATCAGGGCTGTCACTATCCACATTTAGGGTCATCCGGACAATCGGTGGGGACTCTTTTTTCTTTTCAAACTCGATTTTGCTAACCCCGTAGCGATTTACCTCCAAATCCTCCCCTAACAGACTCTCGGCAATTGTAACCCCTTCTAGGTCGATGTTAATGCGGCGGTTATTGCGACTTCGTTCGATTTGAATGATAGGTTTCCCACCATCGGTACTGACAAAAAATCCATTTCTATTGATCTGAAAGCCTTGGCGGCGAATCCCCGGATTGGATCTCGGAATAGTTGGATTGGATCTCGGAATAGTTGGCCGTGGTGGAGGGGATTGAGCTGATCTACTTGTGCTTGAGTAATTTGCACCAGTGGCTCTTGGAAATTACTGCTACTAGCACGGGTAATGTCTACAGCTGTCTTATTAGCTTGGCTCAACAGTTGATCAACAGCTTGATTTACGGCT